>NZ_JBNNVG010000013.1:0-103065 GCF_050280425.1 Lysinibacillus sp. NPDC093190
ATAAGGCACTTCCTGTTCAAAATCGAACAAGAAGTGCCTTATTTTTATCTGAGAAAGGTTCGCTTTTATGAAAACGTAAGTTTTTCAGTGCCCTCGTAAATCCCGAGCAGGGTTTTATTGCTACTCTTTTTTAATGAATTATACTTACCTTAATAAGACCTTTCTCTTATGGGATGGGAATACTATCCTACATGAGTATTTCTCACAGAATAATTCAGATATATATGAAAATCTAGATGAGTATTCTTCACAGAATAAATCTGAAATACCAGACAATCTAGTTACATGGTATTTAACGATGAGTTCGTACCTTCAGCTAAAATCACGAATGAAGGTAACTTCAGCATTATTAGTGACTATCTAGGAACGCCTGTTGAAGCCTATGATGGAGAGGGTTATAGGGTTTGGTCAGCAGAGCTTGATATTTATGGACGAGTGAAAGAATTCACAGGGACGAAAGACTTTATTCCATTCCGTTATCAAGGGCAGTATGAAGATGTAGAAATAGGATTTTATTATAATCGATTCCGATACTATGATCCTGAACAAGGGAACTATACTCAACCGGATCCGATTGGTCTTGAAGGTAAGAATCCAACTTTATATGGATATGTCCGCGAGACGAATAAGAATATAGATAAATTTGGTTTATATTCAGATTTACTAGGAACTGGTATGGGTCATCATTTGATGCCGAGATCAATAGCTGGGCTTTAGGTATTACAGAATTAAGCCAAAAAACTTCGATTGCATGGTATCCAGATAAAGGAGCTGAAACAGCAGATCTTCACAAAAAATTGCATAGAGAACTTATAGAAGAAGGAATACCTTATCACGGTTCAAAATATACTGGAACAGCAGATGAATTTTTTGACAAAGCTGCTAAAGCATACAAAGATATTGACGTTAAAGGTTATTTGAAAATCCCTTATACTGATAATAGATTATTCGAAAATTTAACCCCTGCAGAAGCATTAGATAAAATAAAAGAATTACATTCAAATGGGAAAAATCCTTGTAAATAGAAGAATAGGAGATGTTATTATGGATAGAATTTTAACTGTCTCAAGTTACGGCATTTGTTTATTTTCATTAGACGTATTAGAAGATTTTTAAAAAAAGAAAAAGTTAGGTCAAAAAAACTTTTAAAGAATTTTCAGGATAATCATAATCGATATTTAACTTTACTTACTGAAGGTATTTGGATTCCTTTTTTACCAATAGACTCTATAAAATATGTAATCAAGCTTGATAACTATAATCAATCATTTGATGATGAATGGGAGGAAAAATTAGTATATCATGACTTCAATATTGAAGTTAAAGATACATTATGGATTGCTAGTATTGGTTTATTTTATGAATTCGATAAAAATATATTTATAGGAAATGATGAAGTATCATATCAAACATTAGATGAAATTAATTAAATTCTGGATTTGGGTATAATGTGTCTCCTGGTAAATATTGGGTATCTATAAAGGGCTATGCACGTAAGAATAAATTAGATTATCCTAATGCGAATTTTGGTTTTTTGTTTTCTCTTGTTAAAGTAAATGAATTTGAAGGTTTTAATGATCCACGCGAAGATGAAAGATACAACTTTAATGTGGCAGATATGGATTAAAAATTAGATTAGATAATATTCTAAAAAACTGATAAAACATATTTTGCTAAAGGTTGCAACGTCAATAGAATTACCATAGATAGGTACAATAGGGGATCTATTCTGTAACAGATCTTTAGTGTATTAAAAGATTTGAAATTAAATTAAAAAGGGCAATAAATTCATTTAAAAGGATTTTATTGCCCTTTTGATCTTTATATCTAACTAAAGCTAGTTTATGATGCTAATCTAAACCTGAGTCAAGTAACATTGCCAGACGGGACAAGTTCGACATGGGAATATGACCGTCGTGGTAACTGCACCACAACGATTAATCCGCTAGGGTCCACTGAGAAATTCCTTTACGATAACTTGAATCGCCTTGTACGAGCAAATCTTTCAGATGGAAACGACGTTCAATTAAAGTACAATGCCTACGATGATGTTGTTTTTGCAAGAGATAACCATACGCAAGTAGCCTTTGATTACACTATTCTTGGCAGCTTAGTGTCTCGAGAACAAGGTGGAAAGAAAGTACAATTCGCCTATGATACAGAAGAGCAATTAACCTCTGTGGTCAATGAAAAAGGCGAAGCGTATCAGTTTGAACGAGATACGAAAGGGAATATCATCAAGGAAATTGGCTTTGATGAGATGGAAAGAACGTATGAGCGAAGTCTGGCAGGATTGGTTCAGAGAATTCAACGTCCAGGTGATCGTTGGACAGCGTTCCAGCATGATGGTCTAGGGAATGTCATTCGAGCTGATTATTATGATGACACCTGGGAAACGTTTGGCTATGACAAAAATGGTTCGTTAATTGAGACTGAAAATAAGTATGTGACCGTAAAACTGGAGCGAGACCCATCTGGACAAATAATCAAGGAGTGGCAGAATGACCATTGGATTGCGAGTAGTTATGACGAATTAGGCAACCGTTCACAGATTACAAGTAGCTTAGGTGCCAAAATCGATGTTGCTCGCAATGAAATGGGAAATGTGTCGCAAATCACGGCTTCTCGCTTAGAGCAAGAACAGTGGACAGCAGCGATGCAATACAATGAACTTGGTCAAGACATTGAGAGAATCCTTCCGGGAAATGTTATCAGCAAATGGCAATATGATGTGACCAGTAGACCAACACACCATCGAATAAGTAGTCAAAACCGTGATACACGAAGACGAGCGTATAATTGGGACGTCAATCATCGATTACGAAGTATGGTAAACGAGTTAACGGGTGTAAAAGTTACCTATGGTTACGATGAATTCAGTAACCTTGTCTGGTCCAATCAAGGCGGTCAATTTGACTTCTTACACCGCAGTGTGGATGATGTCGGGAATTTGTATGAAACAAAAGAAAAGACAGATCGTGTCTATGGTGCCGGAAGTAGATTGCTTGAAACGAAAGAGGCAACATTCTCTTATGATGATGAAGGTAATCTTGTTCAGAAGATTGAGAAGAATGGTGGTACATGGAATTACGAGTATTATGGCAATGGGATGATGTCAAAGGTCATCAAACCAGACAAGGCAGAAGTTACTTTTAAGTATGATTCACTAGGTAGACGAGTAGAGAAGTGTTCTGACGAGAGAACTATGAGATTCGTATGGGATGGGAATACTATCCTGCATGAGTATTTCTCGAAGGATAAATCAGATAAATTTGAAAACCTAGAGGAGTATTCTTCGCAGAGTAAATCCGAAATACCAGACAATCTAGTTACATGGGTGTTTAATGATGGGTTCGTACCTTCAGCAAAAATCACAAATGAAGGTAATTACAGTATTATTAGTGATTATCTAGGAACGCCTGTTGAAGCCTTTGATGAAGAAGGTAATAAGGTTTGGTCAGCTGAGCTTGATATATTCGGTAGGGTAAAAGAATTTACAGATGTAGAAGATTTTATCCCATTTAGGTATCAAGGGCAGTATGAAGATGTTGAAGCAGGATTATATTATAATCGATTCCGTTACTACTCACCAGTTGAGGGTATATATACTCAGGTCGATCCGATTGGGTTGACTGGTGGGAATCCTACACTATACGGATATGTGAAAGATCCTAACACATGGATTGATGTGTTTGGGTTGGAAACCATATTTGTAAATCCAAATGACATTAATTTCTCACAAAGGACTGTATCAGAATTAAGGGTATTTGATGCATCTAAGTATACACCATTAAATGTTATCAAAGTTGATGGACAACTGGTATCTTACGACAATAGAAGGTTACTCTCTGCTCAAAATGCAGGAATAGAAAAACTTGAAGTTAATGTTGTAAAAGCAGAAGACATACATCCTGATTCTACAAAAGGGAAGACTTGGGGACAGAAATTCAAAGAACGGTTTAACGACATAAGGAACAAAAAAGCAGGTGGAGTTGTTCCTGATAAAGGATTGAAAGAGAAACCTATAGTTCCTTGTAAAAAATAAAGGAGATTTTATGAGTATAAATAAGTTGATTGAAAATTTTGAGTGTCCATTAATTAATGCTTTTTTCTTTTCTAATGAAGATATATTAGTTTTAGATAATAACAACGAATGGATAAGAGTGTTATGCAAATCGACAATTGAAAGTTTTTTCAAGTACAATGATGGAGATTCCGTATGTCATTTTGATATATTGAAAAAGTATGAAACAGATGATTTTACTGTAAGCATTGGAGAAGGTAGTTTTGGAGGAGACGGTATTGTTCAATTGAATGATAAAACAGGAAAATTAATTTGGTTCTTATTTTTAGATAATAGTAATCCTTTTATAAAAGCAGAATTAGAAAATGATTCTATTCAAGTAACAAGTACAAAGGGTATTAAAATTAAAATTCCAATACGTAACCCTGAAAAAATCTCCATTGTAAAATAAATTGATATGCAATACCCTAGTTGTCGACTTTAATTCTAACTATCTAGGTGTTCCAAGCTTGCCTATGACAGTCAAGGCAAGCTTGTATGGTCAATGGAGCTGGATATGTATGGAAAGGTTAGAGAACTAACCGGAGAGCAGGATTTTATTCCATTTAGATTCCCGGGTCAATACCATGATTTTGAAACGGGGTTATACTATAATCGCTTTCGCTATTATGACCAGAAATGGGTATGTACACCCAACAAGACCCGATTGGATTAGCTAGAAATAATCCTACTTTGTACGGGTATGTTGGTGATGTAAATAAATTGAAAAATAATGAGAATGGAACATTTCATGGATTTCCTATTGATGGAACAGCTGAGAGTATTACATCAGATAAAGTGGGGAAATCTAAGACAGGTTGTGGTGGAAGATAATGAATAATAAGAACTTCAAGATAACACTTAATAACAACATAAAATTAGGGGAACTTGACACTGAAGATTGCACAATTTCAGATGCTATTGATAGTACGTTTACAAATTTAGAATATTTCATATTGAAATGGAATAACTCTTTTTTAATTGCACACAATCGATGGGGTTACCTGTATTAAATGGAATGATGATGAAATACCTGATGTTGTAACTATTGAATCTATTTTGTATATAAAAGAATGGTTAAAATTATTACAACAGATCCATGATTGTTTATTATTAGTAGGATATAACAATGAGAACTTGGAAGACTTCTATTTGTTAGAAAATCTAGAGAGATTTTCTTAAATAATCAAAACATCAGGACTGTAATAATCTCGTTATATACTTATAGAAGTTAACAAAGATTCTGAACATATGTAAAGAAGGAGGACACCATAAATCCTTTCTTTGCATATGTTTTTTTGTGTCAGAAAAGGGGAATTGTTTTATCGTGTATTTAGTGTAAACTCTCATCTGATGGTGGTATTTTATTACACAAAAAACTAAAACTGCTGAAAGTGAAGAGATTGATTGGTCTGTAGATCTTGATAAATAATGTTGGCTTAACATTTTCACAAAAAATCTAAATTAAATTTTATTTGACCAAATAAAAAAATAAAAAACATATGTAAAGAAGACGTTGTAACCTTCCTTTATATATGTTTTTTCCTGTATGCATTTACTATCTTCAATTAGGAAATATCTTATAAAACGAGTAACTAAAACTTCAAGAATTTAAAGAGGATGAATATTAAATCTATTTAGTGAAAAATGTTAGTTTTTGAGTATGGAAATTCTATGAGACAATACTTGTGTTAAAACCATCAAAGGAGTAGGATTAACAATCTTTCTAGATATCCTACAGAGAATTTATGGCTATGACAAAAATGGTTCGTTAATTGAGACTGAAAATGAGCATGTGACCGTAAAGTTTGAGCAAGATCCATCTGGACAAGTGATCAAGGAGTGGCAGAATAACCATTGGATAACGAGTACCTATGATGAATTAGGCAATCGTTCACAGATTACGGGTAGCTGAGGTGCAAAAATTGATGTCGCTCGTAATGAGACGGGGAATGCGACGCAAATCACGGCTTCTCGCTCAGAGCAAGAAAATTGGACAGCATCCATGCAATATAGGATGTTTCTATTGTTTTAGATGATCATTTAAAAAATGGTACTAAACCTAAGTGTTTATAAATATTAATTCAAGATTTTATTAAAGAGGGAGTTCTGATGGAATTAAGAAAAAACTAGGTAATCAGTTAGAAAAGCTTAATATAGAGGATATAGTTACTTATTTTATTGAAGGATCGACTTCATTTAAGAATGATTCGTATAATGAGCCCTATCATTTATTAGAAAAATATAGTGATAATAAATCAGGAGATGAAAAATATGATGTGATATTATCGTATTATATAGAAATTCTTGAAAAACAGGAAATTGAATTAAAACTATATTTTTCAGAAGGAAAAAGGTATTTACATGCAATAGAATTTTATGAAGATTCCCCGAAACTATTTGATTTCCAGAAGCAATTGGAATCAAAAAGTATTAATGTGTATGTTTGCACATATGAAGAAATTGATTGGGAATATGGAGTGATCATTTTAGATCAAACAAAGGCAATACAATTTAGAGTAAATACATCTATAAATAAATATGAGATTTTTCAGATTGAGGCTCCACATGTTGGCGAAGATCAAGCTGAACGATCAGCTAGTATGATTAGAGGAATACAAGTATCATATAAGAAGATCAGTTTTCAAGAATTGAAAGCATCTCGTTTTTGGAAGTAAAAATAGTTTTCTTGGAGATTTAATCTCACAAGTTTATCCATTTGAACTTTAAAAAACACCTAGAAAGGTAAATAAAAAGATGCGCTGATTCCTTTTTTGTAGAAATTGAAAGACAAAATGAAGGACTGGTAATGAAGATATTTAATCATACAAAACGTGATCATTGGGATAATGATTTGGCACAATTAGTAGAAATTTTAAACAGAACAAAAAATGAATTGAAATAAAAAGAAAGTAGTTTAGTTTAAAATTATTTTTATAAAACACACATAAACGAAGGTATATAAGCCTGCTTTATGTGTGTTTTTGTTAGAAGCGGAATTGTTTCATCCTTTGTATTTTGTGCTTGCTATGAAGCAACAAAATTCCTATGAGACCGGACCATCATTTTACATGAATGGTGCGTTGCAAAAGAAAGTGATCTATCCAAACAAAAGACGAAAACCTAACGATATGGATATTTGAAGCGGACACCTTCTCCCTACAGCCAAACTAAAAAGTGCAGGCAGTTACAGTATTATCACCGACCATTTAGACGGTAAGTTCCTATGATGAAGAAGGAAAAGAAGTCTGGAAAAGAGAACTAGACATATTTCGCAGAGAAAAACTCGAACTAACCGAATACAAACAAGTAAAAGAATTCACAGGTGAAACAGACTTTATTCCATGCGAAGCGATATGCTTCTGAATTAACGATGAAACTTAGGGAGGATGCAATTAATTTTGCTAAGGAACAAGAATTAAAATGTCCATAAAAACTAATAAAATGGAAAGGTGGATTTTAATTGTTTGCTCAATGCATTCCTTTTGATGATCATGTGAGAGGAAGAATAGGTGGTAATCCTCCAAAATTGATTGAAGAACAAATACCTGATGATTACAGGTTTTATGCAACTCTAGTTCATCCAGGAAAGGAGGATGTTATGCTTTCTATTATTATTCATAAGAATTTTGATACTTTATTGGGAAAAAATATTTATCCTTCAATTGAAGTAAAAGTTATAGAGCATAAATACTCCGAAATTGGAAGCAATACTGATAAAAGTATTTTAGATTTAGGTAGGAACTCAATAAGCGATTATTCGGAAAACCAAGGGAATAATTTTTTGTTTATTAAAGTTTTGGGAGAACCACGTCTTATTCAACCCAATAGTTATTATTATAAAGAGTTGGAAAATAATAATTATTCCTTTTTTCTGCAAATAGAGGAGGAAGGCTATAGTGATAATATGGATTATGTGTTTATGTACGGTGCATTATATTTATATAGGCATAATGAAACAGGAGAGGTCATTGCTGGTTTCTGGCAATGCTCTTGAACAATCTAGCTATTAGAGTGTAAAATGTGCACCTGCGGTTACTTTATTCAAATGCTATTGTGCAGATTGAGTAAAGTAACCCTCTTTTTCTTTGATTTTGATGTGATTTTTGGCAAGACCCTTGTATTTTCTTCAAGGAGAAATAGCTGAAAACATCCATTTTTACGTGAGCGATGGGGTTCTTGATCAGTCCATAAGTAAAACGTTTTGAATCTATCTGTATAAATTATCATATTTTTACAAAAAATACTTTGATTGCATAAGAATTAAAGTGTATCCATTGTCAAGGACAGTTTGGGTTTTTATTCTCCAATTTAGATAGATTTTGTTTTCGAAATATTTCCAAACGTGGGATAGACCAAAGATCAGTCTCTGACTTTTGCTTTTGGAATAGTCATTGGGTAGACGCCTGTAACAAGGTACTTGTAGTATTCCGTTACAGTCGTACTAAATAAAATAGGAACTTCGTTTAAATTAACATCCCCCCAATTATTATCGTCACTGTGTATCAAAGAAGGTAAGGGTGTACTAAATAAGAAAGGAAATTGGGTTGCAAAAAAAACATGTCGATAAAAAAATTATTACTTGAACTAATATCTGTTTGGGAAAGTACAAAAGACCCCAATGAGATTGCAAAGTCTGCTTATAATGTTTATTTAGAATTTGATAGATACTTACCAAATGAAATTCAATTCATTATTAAAGACATAATGATTATGGAGGCTGACGAGTGTATGATTATTGAAGTTGATGAGATCAATACTCTTATAAAAAAACTACAAAATTTTGCTGAATCACTAGCATAAAACAAATAGTTCATAATTGAATGAGGTATTTTTTAATCGATTCCGTAATATTTTGCATCTGATGAATCTAGTATTAAATTTTAAAACATATGTAAAGAAGACGTTCCAATGAAAATAAAATACGTGGATGTCCTTGATTATTGGAGGTAATATGGACCAAATTGGATTGTAGGTATAAAAGGAGAATTCGTTATGGAAATATATATAAAAGTTTTTGAGAATATGGAGTTTTTTGTAGTACTAAATTGATTGAGATAATTAAAGGTGTTTCGCAAGAAGAATGCGATGCTATCCTAACCTTGATAGCAGATATAGTGATGAGTTTTCAAATAAGTGGATGGAGGTATATGATGAGGTAAGAAAGAATTTAAAAAATAGTACAGTCGATACTTGTTACACACAAAAAATTGTAAGCTTAAGGGAAAGAACTTTTAAAGTAATTTTTGAGCACTCACAGTCATCCGATCTTGCAGCTTATTTATCAGATGATATTGCATTATTATTAGAGGCAGTGCTATGTAATTTTAATAGTAGTTGGTTAAATGGGCTATGGAATGAATATTGTGCAGGAAAAATTCCCTATGGAAAAATACTCTTAGCTGATGGGAAACTAGACCAATTAATTTAACTCTTACGATTGAGACATATTTACACGCTAAGGCGCCACTGCCTTAGCGATAAGATTTCTATTACAAACTGTAAAGATAATAATAAAGTTTAGAAAAATCCTTTGCGATCAGAGAATCTCGCTCGATAAAAAATTGCAATGTGCCAGAGTCTGCTATCATGGCATATGTCTTTTGGGCATCACCCTCCATATCTAATTGAAACAGCAGCTCAGCCTTGCTATTATTCTCATCAAAACTATTTTTATCCATAAATGCATAGCCACCTATTTTCGTCCCACTACCATCTGTTTGATCAAAATATTTTGAATATGCAGGGTTCTCCATTGGTAAGTCATAATGAACAGAGCGAGGATCTGTGTACGGTACTAACTCTTCTCGTGATGTTGCTTTAAATGCATAAGGGCCACCAAAGATAATTGGTTCACATAGCTCATACTCCATTTCCTCGTCAGAAAAAGGCTCTAAATCATGAGAGGGCTCAAAGTCCGCATAATAGTGACAAAAATAACCATCCTCGTAAACACCATAATCCTCATCTGCCAACACAAAAAACTGTAGAAGCCCTTGCTGTGGATAATCTTCCAGCGAAGGTAGCTGAGAAAAATTAAGCTGTGCCAAAAACATATAAGGTGTGCCACTACAATGTACAGGAAAGCTATCACCTAACTTACAATAAGGTTGTCCGCCTAATTTACTATCCTTATAAGTAACTGACCCTTCTACGGCTTGTAAAGCTATCGTCTGTTTTAATGATTGCTTCATTATTTATCAATCCTTTCTTGTTGCAATAAATGATCTTTCTAATTATACATACTCTGAAAATTCCTGTTAATTCCCATTGAGTGAAATAAAAAGACAGGCTTGATGGAACAGGGAGGCTGTCAACTGGCAGCCCCGTAGTTCATTTTATAGAAAAGAAACCTAAATTTATCATGAACTCACAAACACATAAGCTATGCATTTTTAGATTCCTTATTAATACCTAAATAAGTGAATGACCTCCAAACATATTCTAGTGGCCCGAAGCGGAATTTGGATAACCAAAGTTTACTAAAAATCACTTGGAAAACAAAAATGACAATGGCAATGATGATAGCTGTCGTTAAGTGGAGTTTTCCGTATACGCCAAATGCAAATGGTCCAAATAAAAAAGTACATATAATAGATTGGCCGATATAGTTTGTGAATGCCATTCTTCCAGGGAACGCTAACCATTGTAAAACTTTTTTCCCTATAACCGTGTGATAAATAAAGATCAAGCTAATGGCATAAAAGATTGTTAGGAGTGGTGAGCTAATATATTGAACAGCTGAAAAATTTTCTAAAAGGAAAGGTAAGATCCAGCACAATGTTCCACCAAAAATCAACGTTAGTAACCACGTAATGAAAAAGCCTTTTCGATATTCTTCAAAACGGTGAAGCCATTTTTTCTTAGCAACAGCTGCTCCGAATAAGAACATTAGTAAGAACGGAAGATTTGTAAATAGATAAAATATAGGGTTTCCTAGTGAAAGAACATATAACCCATTACGCATTGTATAAAAAGTTCTTTCCATAAAATTAGCATTCATTAATTCTTGAAGACTACCATTTTGATGGGCATCTATCGTATATTGCATGAGTTGACGACTTTCCTCTGACATTGTCATTGACATTGTCGTAGTAGATTCGGAGGATAGAGCTCCTAACGTAAATAATCCAAAAAGTAAGCTATATAAAATTACGCTAATGATTAACATAGCATTAGCTTTTAACTTATGCATGAATAGGAGTAATAACCCTAAGATTGCATAGTCTGTTAAAATATCTCCGAACCAAATGAAATAGGCATGGATACAACCAAAAATAAATAACGCAATAAGTCGTCTAGAATAAATTCCCCAAAAGTTTAGTTGCTTTGCAGCTGCTCTTTCCTGCATAATGACCATTCCAAAACCGAACAGCATGGAAAAGAGCATAACAAATTTCCCATCGACAAACATTGAAAGAATAGTATGAACTGTATAATCGGCTTGATTCCAAAAAGAAGTCCATTCATTTTTAAAACTTAGATCTTCCTGCATATAGGCTGGATAAAGGAACCAAACAATATTTGCTAATATGATTCCTAATAATGCGAACCCCCTTAATACATCGAGTGTTTCAATCCGCTCTTTGGTAGATATGGGTGAAAGCTTTTGCTTCATATAATCATCCTTTCGATTGTTACTTAGTTCCTTCAACAACTAGTTACTGTTGAAAAAACCTTTATTAATGAAACTTTAAATTATAATTATCAGGATTTTATAAGGAAAATTTAACACATATTTCCCACTTTAAAAGAATAGAAGGAATAAGCTATTTTTATTAATGATAATATTATCACAATAAAAATAGTGTCAAAATTAAATAACGAGAAAATTGTGACATTATTTAAAAATCCTGCATAATCTATTGTTTTCTTAGCGATTTATAGAAAATATTGTTGATTAAATGTAGGATGATAGTATAATGAAGGTGTAGTTGCATTTATGGTTATTAATTCCTTGGTAAAAAAAGTAAAAGAAACGGTGTGAATAATCCGAGAAGTGTGACTATGTATAAAGGGTGTAAAAAACTAATGAAATGAGGAGATTTTATGATTAACATGATTCAATATTTGGAAAAAAATCCGTCGTTATTAACTTTGTTAAAAGAAAAAAAAGCTTCTCTAGTTGGTGTTACAGAACTTGAACAAAAGGCAATTCTGGATTCTTTTGATGAAGAAGTATGTTTAGAAAGTACTATTTGGTACTAGAATCGATTTATAAAAAGTGGTTTTGGTTCGCTATAAGTATCTATTTGGTGCTTGGTCTTTATCTGCTCACTATAACTTATAGCGCGCCAGCCTTAAGCATTAAAGTACAAAAAGAACATGAGAAATGGATTATAGTTGAACCCTATTACAAAAATTGGGCAGAAAATAAGCACCTAATGTCTGGGGATGTTCTATTAGAAGTAAACGGAATTAACATAGACAATATTTCTGATTTAAGATATGAATCTGTAATCCGATCTGCTAGAAATTTAACAATAATGAAGCAAAATGGACAGATTTCTAAAATAAAAATAAACTATCTAGATATTCCTCAACAATTTTACTATGTACTGATAGTTCCTTTTTGCTATTATTTTCTTACATTATTTATCACGTTATATTTGTATTATAAGCAAAAAAATACTGTTTTATTGAATTTTCTCATTCTATTTATTTTAACTGTTTCTTTGGCTTATGTTAGTAGTGGGGCATCTAGCAGATTAAATAATGTAGGGATTATTGTAAATCGGTGTACAATGCTACTTTGCTTAGTATTTTTAATCCAATTTTTGAGAAAATATTTTGATTATTTAAATATAAAATGGCTTTTTGTAAACAAGATAGAATTACTTTACCTAATTCCTTTGTTTGCAATTTTCTTTAGTATTAATAGTATTGTATACCCATCAACTCATTTTCAGCATTCTTTTATTATTTTAGGGTTTTTTTTCTTACTATTAATAATCATTCTTACTATTATAGTTGTAGGTTATCTCAAATATAAAACGCCACAGTTAAAAATATTATTAAGTAGCATTATCATTCCGTTTTGTCCATTTCTTTTTTTATATGCATTACCAGAGGTTTTCTTTCAAATACAAATACTCTCAGCCGATATAGCTTCCTTATTCTTAATACTTATACCATATAGCTTTATATGTACACAGCTCACTGAACGTATTTTTGATATGGAGCACTTTATTACCCGTTTACGCCATTATTTTAATTTTTCATTTGTTTTTACAATTTGGCTGTTAATGGGCCTTTATTGGTTTACTGATTTATCTATTTCAAGAATGACGGAAATTTTCTTTTTTACGTTCTTGTCTTTAATAGCACTTTTCTACATTAAAGAGAAGATAGATTATCATAAGCGAAAAATTCTTTTTTCAAGAAAAGGGGATTATATCCATCGATTGTATACCACAGTTGATAGTATTGGGAGGGTTGTAAAGATTGAAGACTTGCTTGAGAAATTTGTTCAAGAAATTTCTTTACACCTTGAGATTAAACATGTTTCCGTATTAACCTATGATTTGCAAACACATCGAATTATTTCCACAAACACATCAAAAGAATTTACTCAAAATCAAATTAACGAAATATTACTTGAGAATCTCCGCTTAGGGGATATAAAGAAAACGAAGCATTTTTATATTGCTTTTATTCATCAAGATATTAATTATAAAAGAATATTAGTTGTAGACCATAATAAATCCATTTATCTAAAGGATGAGGAGTTATTATGGCTTGAATTATTGCTTTTATATGTAAATAATTTCATAGAAAACACGAAAATGGTAGAAGGTTTATTAGAACAGTTAAAGCATATGAAAGAGGCTGATAAAAGTCAGCTACCATGGCTCAATAAGCTTCTTTGGCTACGATTTGAACAAGAAAAATATCAATTAGCTCAAGAGCTTCATGATACGGTTTTACAAGAGCAGCTACATATTGCTCGAGAAATGGATGTATTTATTCATGCGAAGAGGACAACGGATATTCATGTGAACCTTACTAAGATTCATGATCATATGATTGCATCATTGAATGATTTAAGAGGCTACTGTGAAAATTTAAAGCCACCATTATTAGATACATTGGGATTAAATGCTGCACTTGAGAAACTTATTCAAAAAGTTCATAAGCGTGCTGATTTTGTTTTAATATACACAATTGATCGTTTATATTTAGAGGATGAGCGTTTAAACTTGATGATTTATAGGCTTTTCCAAGAGTTGTTAAACAATGCTTTAAAACATTCGTATGCCAATACTGTCGAAATGCATCTGTTAGAAACAGAAGAGGGCTTTGAAATTATTTATTCTGATGATGGTGTAGGATGTAAAATGGATGAAATTATTGTATCTGATTCAATGGGGATCAGGGGAATGCAAGATAGGGTACAGGCCTTTAATGGTCAGTTTTTTATCAATACCAATGTAGGAGAAGGAATGACCATTCGAATTATGGTGAATGAAGGGAATCCTACTCATTCCTATGGCAACGATAGAAGGCCAACCCATAGTAGAGGATAATAGATGAATAGAAAGAAAGACATGAACCATTTTCACACCTCCTAATCTTTTTGTACTGTGCAGAATACACAGTGCGTGTATGGATTGGGGGGTTTTGCTTTGAAGTACATTTATATAGAAAGGAGTTAATATCTATATGGAAATAGAAGAAATGATCTTACACTAGACATCACATCAAAATGAATTAAGGTGAAGCGTCTCTACAAAACAATTTCAAGAAATGCGGATTTGGCAACTCATCAGGTACGGAAAATCCATCAAAATAAAGAATGATTAATCATTCTAGTAAGGAGAAACTCACATGCTATTAGAGGAACGATTAAATAATTGGGTAGACTCTTATAATCGAAACGGTTATTTGAATGGTACTTTATTAATTGCATCGAATGAGAATATTCTTTTAAATAGAGGATTTGGTATGGCGAATTGGGAGCATAGCGTTCCAAATGTGCCAACAACTAAATTTCGTATAGGGTCACTCACGAAAGCATTTACAGCGATGGCTGTGATGATGGAATAAAGGTGGTTCCGGGTTTAGCATCTGGCTATTCATTTTGGGAAGAACCAATTCATTCAGCGTATGCGGATATGTCATTTCCATTAGGTTCCTACGGTTTATATTCAACAACAGAGGACCTATTTATTTGGGATCAGGCATTAAAATCCTCCAAAATCCTTCGTAAGGAATTAACAGAGAAAATGTTGACTCCAAATCTTGGATCCTATGCGTGTGGCTGGATGGTCTCTGAAGTTATGGGGAAAAAATGTGTGCATCATTTTGGAGATATAAGCGGTTATTCAAGTGATTTCCTTAGATTTGTTGATGAACAAGTTACGATTATTTTTTTAAGCAATATTAGCGTTACACCTGTCATACATTTAAGTAGAGAGATTGCAAAAATCGTTTTT
This sequence comes from Lysinibacillus sp. NPDC093190, assembly GCF_050280425.1. Taxonomy (NCBI): domain Bacteria; kingdom Bacillati; phylum Bacillota; class Bacilli; order Caryophanales; family Bacillaceae; genus Lysinibacillus; species Lysinibacillus sp. NPDC093190. The sequence continues at coordinate 15,499 of NZ_JBNNVG010000013.1, forward strand.
GATAAAAATGTATCTTCACCAGTACCGGCAGTTCCGATCGCATTCACAATGAAAGATTCTATCGTGGGGCAATATGTAATAGAAAATGAAGACAAAGTACTTACTCTTTCTATTAATAATGAAGAACTTTATCTAACAGTCCCTAAGATGTATGGAGCGTTATATAAATTTAAACTTACACCATCTAGTCATAACTCTACGGCAACAGCTTTTTTAACCGAGATGATTTATGAACGATTGATATTTTTTTATTCATTATCAGGCGAAATAGAGCGTGTGCATTACGTCGATTGTTATGAAAAAACTTATATGCTTTATAAGCAATAAGTCTAGATGGAGCATCAATATTATATTTTGAAACTTAGAAAGAGGCATCCCAAATCATTAGTTGAGATGCCACTTTGATTTTATTCATTAAATGCGCTTAGCGTGAACACGAAGATACTTTTCGACATCATTGTAAAGTCCTGATTGGTTTGCGTATTTTACGTAGTTTTTTGCGGTACGTAGCCACTCTAATGTTGAGGGGCGTACCTCTTCTAAAACGTGTAATAAATCATTAGTTGTGATTGGACGCTCGTTACCAGTTGTTAGAATTTCTGCAAGAACATTTTCAGTAGCTAATTCAATCACATTTTCAATGTCTGCCCCTGAGAAAAACTCTGTTTGAGCAGCAAGTGTTGCTACATCTATTTCTTCAGCATATCTTCCCGCTAGCTTCAATTTAAAAATTTGCTCTCTCGCTTTTTTATCTGGAGGAGCGACAAAGATGAGACGATCGAATCGACCAGGGCGTTTTAAGGCACTATCGATATCCCAAGGGGTATTCGTAGCAGCCATAATAAGCACTTCATCTGTGCTTGTATCAATTCCCTCTAACTCTGTAAGGAATGTGTCGATGATTCCTCGAGTATATTCAGAAGCTTTAGACCGACTCATACCAATCGTGTCTACTTCATCAAAAAACATAATACTTGGCTTTTGAAAACGCGCTTTATCAAAAGCCGCTTTTAAATTTTGTTCACTTTCTCCAAGATAGCGATTTAATATGTCTGTAATATGAACAGGATAGAAATTAGCCTTACATTCACCAGCGGTTGCCTTGGCAATAAATGTTTTTCCACAACCAGGGGGACCATAGAGCAGAACGCCGCCGCCTACTTTTTTTCGAAACTTAGCAAATAGACCTTTGTTATAAAATGGGCTAATAATACGTAAATTAATGGTCTTTTTTAAGTCATCAAGGCCAGCAACATCCGCAAAAGTGATTTGCTCCTTACCTTTTTTTACTGTTTTTTTAGGGGCTTCACCATCAATAACTTTTAACCTAGGTGTAAAATCTATTAATTGATCCGACTCGCTTTCTTCACTTTTGACTTCTCTTTCAAGCAATTCATCTAAATCAGGACTTTCCTGCTCAATAACTGGTGATTGGAAATCCATTGAATTCGTTTGCTGAATTTGTACACTCGCTTTTGTTAATTCATGAATGATTTCCATACGTAGCGTATCATCTGTACAGAGAGAAATTCCTGTTGAATACGATTGCACAGCTTCTAGCCAACGACCGTTTTCGGCAAGCTCTTTTCCAAGCCAGTAATGTGCTTGAGGGTCAGTTGGGCTTTGTTCCACCATTTGCTGTAACCATTTAATTTTATCCATATCGATAACCCCTTATTTTTCTTAGTCCCTTTGCCAATGGAACTGATATCCATGTATAAAGTGCAAGTATCACATAGCATTTTAAAAACAGCATGGCTATACTATCAAACCCTAGTGCTAGTAACAAAAAGGTTAGCCCAATCCCCACAAGCCAAATGATAGATGGACCCCCTAAACGCTCCATAAAACGATTAGGCGCTAGCAGTGGGTGGGTTGTAATTTCCATCTCTTCTAATATGGATAGCAATGTTTGATCTTCAGGATTTAAAAGAAAGGCTTGTCTGTAATATTCTTTCGCTTCTTTTTCATTATTTCGGAATGAGGCATTTATTCCAAGGTGCAACAATTTAGCAACTTCACTATCTGCTGAATTCATATATTGTTCTAATGCAAGGATTTGTTGCTCTTTATCTCCATGTACACCTTGTAAAATAAAGTTTCTACGTAACACATATGAGTTTTCTGGATCTAATTCTAATGCTTTATTTATTAATAACTTTGATTTTTTATGATGACCTGTTTGTTTCATTAAAACAGCATAGCCAGCATGTGTTTCTGCATCATTTGGATTCATGCGAAGTGCTTCAAGAAAGGCTTCCTCTGCTTCTTGCCATCGCTCGGTTTCCATGTAAAGATGGCCGAGAAAATAAAATATGATTTCCTCATCATAGCCTAATCGCATTGCTTCGTGAAACTGTTCTTCAGCCTCGTCAAATTCGTTTATGGCATAGTTACTGTAACCTAACATATACCAAAGTCGGCTATTTTCAATATTGTCATGTAATTCCTCGTTAATAAGCTCAATAACTTGGGGATATTTCCCTATATCAAAATAATGCTCGATAACTTCAAAGGATGGTTCTTCATATTCATCATATTCTTCGAATTCACTCATAATATATCTCCTTTCCTAAAGTGCTAGTAAGAATAACGTAGCCAAAGCATCGATTAAGCCAGAGAAGATGATTGCGATAAACCCTGGCCTCCATAATGATTCAGCTTCACCACCTACTGATAAATGTTCTTTATAGGGCTTGTCTAAAAATGCAAAGAAAATGAAAAAACAAGCAGCCCCGAATAGTCGGCCAACAAATTTGATCAACTTTTCATCTATGGCTATTATTTGTTGCCCAATTGCGTAAACGACTGCAAGCTTCGCAATAATAAGTACAATACTAATAATCGTTAATAGCTGAATGTATTTTTTCTCGATTTTTAGCCATTTAGCATTTTGCAGACCTAATGCTGCAATAGCAAAAAGACCACCAAACATAGCAACAAAAAATAAATTACTAACTTCATAGCTTCTTGTTCTATCTACATCATTACTTTTTATACTAGGTTCATAAAGATTTTCCACAATACCATCAAACTCCTTGTTTTCCGTTAATATCCTAATAACAGTTGTATTATACATATATTTCTTAAAACTGGAAACATTAAAATTTAAATGTGTGATAAAGAAGATATCATTCTCCTAAATATCTTCATAAATTGCATTTTTTAAAATCCCAGACTCCCAATCTCTTTGTTCTAAGATGTCTAAAATAAAAATATGAACTGAAAAACTTAAGTTGTATAAAAATTAGATGAAATCAAAATATTATTATTTAGCATATTAAAATAGGGAGGAAATACACGTTTTAGAATTATTTAATAAAATGAAGAGAATTATTAAAAATGTAGCCGATATAATTTAATAGATGATAGAGGAGGTATGAAAATTTGAATAAAAAATTACTTTTCACAGCAGCAGCTATTCCAGCAGCACTTATTGTACCAACAGTTGCAGGAGCTGCGGGTGCCAATACAGTTTCCGTCACAGGACAAAATATAGTAAATGAAACTTTAAAAGCGTCTATCGAAAACTTACCAGCAAATTCGATTGTCAATGGTTATCAGTGGTACTATGTAGATGGTTCCAACGATTCAACGAATAAACCAATCTCTGGTGCAACATCAGCGTCATTTACAATACCAGTAGAAGCGGCAGGGAAGGCAGTTTTCGTGGAAGCGACTACAACGAAAGGTGAAAAGTATAAGAGTGAATCCCGTTCGATTAAAGAACTAAATCTTTCAATAACTGCACCTAGAATTGATAGTAGTTCAAACTATGCAGTACCTGGTGAATTGGTACAAGTAGGAGGGGCAATTGTAACCGATGATGCAGGAGCAAAATTAAATAGCAGTCAAATTACATATAGCTATCAATGGTTTTATAAAGTTGGTGAATCCTTCACAATAATTGATGGAGCTACTAACGACACATACAGAATTCCTAAAGATGCTTTAGAAAAAGGCATGAAAGACATCATTGTTAAAGTAAAGGCAAAGGTAGGATCTTCTTTCGTAGAATCTGATGTTTCTGATGTGATATCAGTATCTAATGAACCTTCTGATTCAATGATTGATGAAATTAAAACTTTACTATTAAATGACAGCAAATATAATATGACAAGTCTAGAATCTTTTAAGGCAGAAGTAACTGTATTAGAAAGTAAATATCAGGCACTATCAACTGCGGCGAAGGCCAATGTGACAAATTATGATGTATTAAAAAGAGCAGTAGCTGATGTAGAGTTAGTAAGCAAGTTAAATGAGAAAGTAGATAAGGTTAATGAAGTTAATGAAAAAGATCTGTCAAAATATTTAAAAGAAATTGAAGAGGCCTATGATAAGTTTGATTTATTACAACGTAGCTTAGATCTAAATGATGCCTTATACAATAGCATTAAAAACATTTTGAAAGATCCTACAGATATCGAAGAATTTAAAGAAGTTAGAAGACTAAATCAGGTAATTGTTGCATTGTTAGCATATGAAAATTCCTTTGCGAAGTATGTACCTACTAGCATAGAATCTTTACAAACAGCAGTTGAAACAATTGAAAAGGATATCGCAAAATTATCTCAAAATTACCGAGCAACTGTTCAAAATCAAACAATTTTAAGTGATGCTAAGTCGGATATTAAAAAGGTTGAACAATTTATTAAACTTTTCGATAAGCTGTCACAAAATGATTCACCGAGCAAACAGGTGACTACAGCAAAATCAATACGTACATCTTATGAAAAGTTAACTTATAAACAACTTCAACTTGTACCAGCAAAATATTTGAATACATTACTTCAAGCAGAAGAAGCAGAAAACAGTCAAATTGACAGATTAAATATCGAGATTGACAATTATGTAGGCGATGCGGATGATAGTTACCCAATAGATCCGTCAGTAACTACTTGGCAAAGTCATGTTAATAATGTAAATCGTATTATTAATGAATATAAGGGCTTAACGAAAAATTCAGCGGCTAAAATTGTCGGATATGATAGCATTGTAACTTTACAAAAGGATTTTAAAGCAGCTGAAAAAATTATTAAGGACATGGACGCTTACCAAAAGCTTTCAGAAACACCAGGGGTAGCTGAAAGTAAGTTGAAAACTAACTATACTAATGTATTGAAAGCATATAATAAGTTAACTAGTCTACAACAATCACTTGTATATAATGCAAACGATTTTTTATTAAATACACCGAATGTTACAGTTGATTTAAATGGCAAGGAACCTGCTGATAAAGCTGCTGCATTGGCTTTAAAGGCTGATGTTGATAAGCTTGCTGATGTAACGAAGTATACATTTGCACAATTCGAAAGTGCTGTTAATGCAGCAACAACAAAATATAAAAACATATCTTCCGCTGGACGAAAGTACGTAACAAACTATTATTTATTAACAGCGGCTAGTAAAGATCTTTCCGGTGTTAAGTCATTCCATAAAAAAGTGCAAACCGCACGAGAAGAAACAGATGCTACGAAACAAGCGAAAAAAATTCAAACAGTGCAAACTGCTTATGCAAAGCTACCTGCAAATCAACAGTATTTAGCTAAACAGCAATATGAAGATTTGCTCAATCATCGTTTAGAAGATGGGAATGCACCAGATATCACAAAGTTAAATAATGAAATTGCAAAAATTGTCTCAAATGATACGTATACAGTTTCAATGGGAAAAATTAATGAGCTTTCAACTCAATATAATAAGCTGAGCTCTAGTGATAAAAAACGTATTACGAATGCTTCCATCTTAACAACAGCAGTTTCTGATGTGAAAAAAGTAGAATCCTTTATGAAGACGTATGAAAAATCATTTATTAGTAGCCCAACGACTGTCATCAAAGCTTTTGCAAAACTGACATCAAAACAAATGAGTTTAGTTAGTCCAGAAATACGACAAGCTATTATCGATAAGGATAAAGATCAACAACAGTCTAATGAAATTGCTTTGAAATTAGTTGAATCAATTAATTCACTACTTGTAAATGGTGAATATATTGATGACTTGGAGACGAAAGTAAAAGAAATCCGTACAGCGTATGATGGTCTTAGTGCTTCTGAAAAGAGCGTCGTGAAAAATTATTCTAAGCTAACACAGGCCGAGAGTGATTTGAAAAAGGTAGCAGAGGTTCATGCTCTGTATGTACCTTCGACAGACGATAACGCAGCAGCTCGTAAAGCTTGGCAAACTGCCTATGGTAAGCTCTCGAAAAAATTAGAAATTTTATATAAGCAAATGTATGCAAACGATTTATAAAAAATAGTTTAAACCAAAACTCCGGATAACGAGATTTATTCGGGGTTTCATGTTGTTGAAAAACTGTTGTGTCAATGAAATTAAGGTGTCCTAATTGCAATACGAGTGGTTGATTTCCGTGACTGAGCGCGTCGGGGCAACAAATTATTTTCTGTGCGAAAGCGAAGAGGTGAAGGCTGGTATTTTCGATGATGTTGATATTGCACTATCGTGGCATCCTGGTACTTTTACATCTGTTATGACTTGCAGCTCTCTAGCAAACTATACAGCTACTTTTAAGTTTACAGGAAAAAATGCACATGCAGCAGCACCACATCTAGGAAGAAGTGCATTAGATGCAGTTGAACTCATGAATGTTGGGGTAAACTATTTATGTGTGCGTATCATTCCAGAAGCGCGCGTGCATTATGCGGTTACAAACATAGGAGGATCATCTCCAAATGTCGTTCAACCATATGCAGAGGTGACTTACTTAGTTAGAGCACCTAAAAAGCATGAAATACAAGAGATTTATCAACGTGGAGTTCTTTGTGCAAGCACAAAGCCGATTCCGGACGCAATTATGCCGAGGCATAATTGAAAAAGTTATACCAAATAGAGTCTTCATAGGGTAAACTATGGAGGCTCTGTTTTTGCCTATTAATAATTTTAAAAGTGTACTTATTGAGTAGTTATGGCGTAAAAATGCCGTTTTTTGAAAGGAGATCACAAAATGCCGACAGAACATATCAATCATAATAATCACCTTGTGGCAGAATGGGTGAAACAGTTTCGTCCTTATGCTAAAGGGGGGCAATGTGCAAGCTATATTCCCGCTTTAGCGGAAAAAGATCCAAATCAATTAGCGATTTCGATTATTGGTACTAATAATGATGAAATGAAAGCCGGAGAGACAACTGAACTATTTACTCTGCAAAGTGTTTCAAAAGTTGTTACATTTATTTTAGCGTGTATGGAACGGGGATTACCTTATGTTTTAGAACGAGTAGATGTTGAACCTACAGGTGACACTTTCAATTCAATTATTCGTCTAGAAAGCCATCAGCCTGGAAAACCTTTTAATCCAATGATTAATGCAGGAGCGATTACAGTATCCTCTATGCTTGACGGAAATTCTCCACAAGAGAAGGTTGCAAAAATCCTTCAATTTTTAGAACAAATGGTTGGAAAGGAATTAAAGGTTAATGAAGAGGTTTATCAATCTGAATGGCAAACTGCAAACAGAAACCGTTCATTAGCCTATTATTTAATGGATTCTGGCTTTTTAGACTGCTCTGTAGAAGAGGCATTGGAGGTTTATTTGAAACAATGTGCTATAGAAGTAAATGTTTCGGATTTAGCGATGATTGGTTTAGTAATCGCCAATGATGGCTATCATCCTTTATTGAAAACACAAATTTTTCCAAAGCAAGTAGCGAAATTAGCGAAGGCATTGATGGTTACTTGCGGTATGTATAATGCTTCTGGTAAATTTGCTGCATTTATCGGGTTACCCGCTAAAAGTGGTGTCTCTGGAGCAATTTTGGCGGCTGTGCCAAGTCACGCAGGCTTAGATTCACCTTTTCCTGCTGGCTGCGGCATTGGTATTTATGGACCAGCTATTGATGCCATCGGGAACAGTGTAGCCGGAGTGAATTTACTAAAGCATATCGCTACCGAGTGGAATATGAATATTTTTTAATCAATATGAAGAGGCTGGGACAGAAGTGTTTCAGCCAACAAAAATACCGAACTATTCAATGAAACGCTTATGAAGTGTTTCGGAATAGTTCGGTTTTTCTATTTATTGTGTTTTGTTAATTTAGAAATTATTCGACTTTTCGAAGGAACCATTTAGTTATGTCCCAACCTCTTTTTAGTGATTTTATTTATTTTTGGAGACAATTTCTACAGATTCAACATTAGCTATAATTGGCGGTAATGATACTAGTAGGGTACCATCATATTCAATATATATTTTATATCCTAATTGAATTTGTGTGTACATAGATTTGTCTACGAGAACCCACATCATCGTGCTATCTTTTAGTGGGTATCTCATTGATCGTGTACTTTCTAAATTCTCTAGTTTTGTTGATTTAGGAAAATATAGAGTTATTATCGACCGATTAAGATTATCTGTCCAAAAGCGAGTAGCACGTTGCGGAAGAAATCAGCGTATTCTAATTATCGATTCAATCAATACATTTGTTCTAATAAATTAGTTGATCCTGAATTTAATGGATGATATTTATGAAACCACATGCAATGTATATAAGTTGATTGGAGTGGAGGCTGGGCGACTCCTCGGGGTGATTATACCGTTAATTGGCAATAAAAAAGTCCTGAATAGATTCACTTTCTTTAAAAGTGTCACTATCCAGGACAACTCACCTTAGCGTATTGGTTTCTTTCTTTTCATTTTATAAATAATTAGTAGCAGAATAAACCAAATTGGCGTTAACAGTAATGCGGTACGTGTTGCCTCTGAAATGAACATCACTACTAATAGAAATGCAAAGAAGGCAAGTACTAAATAGTTCACGAACGGAGTAAAAGGTGCCTTGAAAATCGATGCTTCATGAAGTGCACGATTTTTACGTTTATAGATGATATGAGAGATTAATATAATACTCCACACCCAAATAAAGCAAATAGCACTAATCGTTGTAACAACACTAAAGGCGTTTTCAGGCATTAATTTACTTAGTAATGCGCCGGCGGATACAACAACTGCAGAAACAATGAGTGCGTTGCTTGGCACACTGTTTTTATTGAGCTTTGCAAACGTTGGCGAAGCTTGCTTGTTGTTTCCAAGATTAAAAAGCATGCGGCTTGTAGAAAATAAACCACTATTCCCGGCCGAAGCAGCAGATGTTAGAACGACAAAATTAATAATGCCTGCAGCAATTGGAATTCCAGCTAGTGTAAATACTTGTACAAATGGACTACTTGAGGCAGACATTTCAGACCAAGGATTAATACATAAAATAACAAATAATGCTCCTACGTAGAATAATAAAATACGTAATGGAATTTTGTTAATGGCAGAAGGAATATTTTTCCTAGGATTGGCCGTTTCTGCAGCAGAAACTCCTACTAATTCGACACCAACAAAGGCGAAAACAACCATTTGGAATGCCATTAGGAAACCGTTTAGGCCGTTCGGGAATAACCCACCATGTGCCCAAAGATTTTCAACAGAAACTGTGCCAGAGCTTGTTTGAAAGCCTGTAAATAACATGATTAGTCCAATGATAATCAGCGCAACAATGGTGATGACTTTTATAAGGGCAAACCAAAATTCTAGTTCGCCAAATAGTTTTACAGTCAATAAATTCAAAATTAATAACAGTACTAAACAGCCAATTGCAGGCACCCATTGAGGTAAATCAAACCAATAATGTGTATAAACGCCGACAGCAATAATATCTGCCATAGCGGTCATAATCCAGCAGAACCAGTATGTCCAGCCGGTAATGTAACCTGCCCAAGGGCCTATGTATTCGGACGCAAAATCAGTAAATGATGTATAGCCAGCATTTGATAATAATAGTTCGCCTAATGCCCGCATAACAAAAAATAAGGCGGTTCCGACAATTAGATAGGCAAAGATGATGGAAGGTCCCGCTAAAGCAATGGCTTTACCTGAGCCTAAAAATAAACCAGTACCTATTGTTCCGCCAATCGCTATGAGCTGTACATGGCGATTTTTTAAATCACGTTTTAATTGTTGTTGTTCCACGTTGATCCCCCTCAAAGATACGTAAAAACTATGACTGGAAAATAAAAAAGAGACTAGTAGTGACACTAGTCTCGTAAACGACAGAATAACAAATACCGATTGCGGATGTTGTAGGTAAAAAGAAAACATTCGTGTGGTATAGCTTTCATGATGAAAGTTGATATTACTCTTCTGTCCTTTTGCCTGAGATAGTGAACCCTTCGGCGACGCAAAATGCGCTCTCTCCAGAACTGCTCCTGCTATAGTGTTATCCATAGCATTCATAGCTTGTATTGTATGTCTGTATGACATTGTTTTAAGATATTATACATCCTATCAGTGCCTACTTAATTATTCAAGGATAAATTTCAGTCATTTTCAGAAAAAAAGAAGATTGGAGCGCGTCTAGGTAAATACTTTACGAAAAATAGTATTTTTAGACATATGTTAATTTAAGGATAATATTTAATTTATAGTATACGGTGTTAAAAGAGGTGAACTATTGGAACTAGCGTGGGAAGCGGCTAGCATTTTGGCAAAGAAATGTGAATATGAGGACATATTACCTCTCGTTGCTTTATCTTACTCCAACTAACTTGTCAGACGTTAAACAATATATAATATAGTAGAAACTCAGAATTTTTTGCAAAAAAGAAACCATCTCATAGTGAGATGGTTCTTTTTGTATCAATTATGCCTCGGCATAATTGCGTCCGGAATCGGCTTTGTGCTTAGGCCTGCATGATGCAGGTCAGTTAGCCGTTATCGCATGGATGCGATGATTCTAGGCTAACATCCTTTATTAACTCCTTTCCGATTTCGGTGACATCCGCCGGAGGCTTTGGGCCAACAGATGTTTTTTGCGCGAAAGCGTAGTGCTAACGTAGCGACAGCTGCATGATGTTGGTCACTCAGTCGTTGCCACAGGACGTGGCGTTCTTAGACGGAGTTCCTCTATTTCAGCGGATGTTTGGACACCCGCTGAAAAGTAACTTATACCTGCATTCATCTCACCATCTATAGAGGTGGGAGACATCTGGACCTGTCGCTTCGCTTTCGCTACAAAAGACATTTGCTGAAAGAAGTTAAAACAAAACGATATAGGTAAATATAAATAAATTTACTTTGTTTCCATGAGTAGATTTATTTATATTAGTCACTAATGTCTTATCGATTTTTTAATTTTGTTTTTTTGACTTTATTTTACCTGTCCAAGTACGGAAGCCGCCTTGAAGTTGGTAAATTTGGTTGTAGCCACGTTTTTTAAGAAATAGAGCAGCACGCGAGCTACGGCCTGTATTTTGACAGTATAAATATACTGGTAAATCTGGGCGAATTTCTTTGTGACGTTGACGTAGAGTAGTTGAAGGAACATTGCGTGCACCAAGGATATGACCAGCATCAAATTCTTTCTGTTCACGTACGTCGATAAGCTGTGCTTTACGATAGCCTTCAATAAATTGTTCTTGTGTTAGGTTTGTTACGGCTTTTTTTAGTCGTAGGGCATTGATGCCGATATATGCAATTACAACTACTAAAATAACACCGATTGTGATAAGTATGTTCAACAAAATTTCTTACCCCTTTCTATCTTCTTTATTATTATAAAAGATGCGCTAGCGATAGTCCAATGAGTTTGATAAAATAAATTAGATTGTGGCTAGAATTAATCTATCTATATTTATGGATGTTATTGGTGAAAGGTCACAGAATCATTCCACTACATTCATAGACTTGGGTGGATGATTACTTCAATAAAGAATAGAACTAAACGCAGAGTGTCAAAATTTTGAGAAGTATTGTTTTTTGCTCATCACCTAGAGTAGGATGACATTTTAAAACGTATGCCATATATAGGTTGATTGGAGTGAAGGCAGGGCGACTCCTTGGGGATCAGCGTCACAAATGAGACCCTGAAGCGAAGCTAAGCGGCTCATCGGACGCCCCCAGGAAAGCGCCCAGCCGGAACGGAATCAACCCCACGTTATGGTGATGAGACTTATTTTTGTACACATTAGCTAATGTTCAATTAAATATTTGTAGGAGATGAAAATATGACAACTTGGTATTTTCTAAATTCAGGGAAATGTAGCCCTTCTTTTAATATGGCTTTAGATGAGGCATTACTTGATTGGCATAGTGAAGGTTTAATTCCACCAGTCATTCGTTTTTATGAGTGGGAGCCAGCAACTCTTTCGATTGGCTATTTTCAACAAGCGAAAAGAGATATCAATCTAGAAGCGGTACGAGAACAAGGACTAGGCTTTGTTCGTCGTCCAACAGGTGGTAGAGCTGTTTTACATGAACATGAATTGACATATAGCGTCATTGTTTCAGAAAGCTATCCAGATATGCCTGAATCAGTGACAGAGGCATATAGAGTGTTAAGTGAAGGTATATTGCAAGGTTTTCATAATCTAGGTATGGATGCTTATTTTAGTGTACCTGATACAGAAGAACAAAGAGCAGACTTAAAGAAACCAAAAAGCGCAGTTTGCTTTGATGCGCCAAGCTGGTATGAGCTTGTTGTAGAAGGTAAAAAAGTAGCTGGTAGTGCACAAACTCGTCAAAAAGGTGTTATTTTACAGCACGGAGCCATTTTACTAGATTTAGATCAAGAAAAATTATTGTCTGTCTTCAATTTTTCGAGTGAAGAGGCGAAGGACCGTATGCGTAGAAAGATGCCAGAGAAAGCGGTTGCTATCAATAACCTTGTTAAAGAACCAGTGACTATTGAACAATGTGTGACAGCTTTTAGAGATGGTTTTGCAAAATCGTTGCAAATTGATTTAAAACCATTTACACTTTCTGAGGAGCAATTAGAATATGTACATGCACTGGAAGAAAAAAAATATGCATGTGATGATTGGAACTTCAAAAAATAAAAGATGGTATAAGAAAAATAATTTTTTATCGTTCAACCCTTGTAATAACAAGCAGTTCGGATTCTATTCGAAATTGCAAGTGTTGAATTAAAAAACTATATATAGTATCTTTTTTAAAGAAACATACACAATATGTAGTGTTTGACGACACATGATATTGTGTATTTATTATTGTAATGCAGAAAACAAGGGAGGCAAAACGATGGTACTTACAAATCATCAACCCGAAGTAAACAAATTTGAACAGTTAAACAAAGATATTGAACAATTTCCACAGGTGCATCCTGTAACGCCTGATATGCACATTACGCATAAAGGTGTATCAAGACTTGTGATGATCGATCGATACTCGTTTAAGGATACGGAGAAGAAAACGTTAAAAGCCGGTGATTTCGTCGTATTAACAGTGAAGTCAGATCCAAAATTCCCTGCACGTGGTTTAGGGACAATCCAAAAGCTTGATATGTCTACGAAAACAGCAGAAATTTTGATTGAGGAAGATTACCGTAGTGCTTTAGATGATCCGAAAGAGCAAGAAACGGGTGTGATTACGCGTTCAATTGACGTGCTAGAAAAGCCTCTTGAAATATTTTATGAACAAATCGCAAAGAGAAATGCAACAGGACTTGCTGGTGTTGAAAAAACACCAGAGAAACGCCAAGAATGGTTTGAGAAGTTTTATGAGCAGTTAGTATCATTAAAATTCATTCCAGCTGGACGAGTTATTTACGGAGCAGGATCTGAAACAGATGTAACGTTCTTCAACTGTTACGTCATGCCATTTGTAGCAGATTCACGTGAAGGAATAAGTGATCACCGTAAGCAAGTAATGGAAATTATGAGCCGCGGTGGTGGTGTAGGGACAAATGGTTCAACATTACGTCCGCGTAACACTTTAGCACGTGGTGTAAATGGTAAATCATCTGGTTCCGTTTCATGGTTAGATGATATTGCGAAACTGACTCATCTTGTTGAACAAGGTGGCTCGCGTCGTTAAGACTCGGCGACGTAATCTCGTGAATTGCTGGAACACCCTGAGAGCTTTTTTTGCTACAACGTAAGCTGCAAAGCTAGGCGTGAATGCTTTGAAAAAAGAAAAGATTGGGCAATCAGCAGCGAAGCATCTATGGAAACGTAGATGAACGTTCAACGACTATTGAAACTTTCTAAGCTTGGCAAAGTATGAAAGGAGTAAATCATATGATGCGGTAACGCTCTTATGAGGCACGAGACAAAGAACAGTATTCTTTGATGATATAGTCTGATCTTATGTGAAAGCATAAGAGTATGGCAGAAATGACCATACCAGAAAGATTAAATTCATTATTTTTCTGTAACAAAAAAATGGGAGCACAGATGATTATGCTGGCAGATTGGCATCCTGATATCGTGGAATTTATTATTTCGAAAATGCAAAATCCACGTATTCTACGATATCTAATCGAAAATACAACGGATAAATCAATAATTCGTTTAGCGAAAGAAAAATTAAACTTTAAGCCTCTTTCATCTCAAGAGGAAGCTATGTATCAAGGGATTGTTAACTATAAAGGTATCGAAGGCTTAGGCGGTTTTGATACGGCTATTATTCGTGAAGCAGAAAACAAACTTCGTGATGGTGGTACTTATACTGTTCACAATCAAGAGTTTTTAACTGGTGCAAATATTTCTGTAACATTAACAAAAGAATTTATGCAAGCTGTAGAAAATGACGCTGACTTTGAGCTTCGTTTCCCAGCTGTTGAAGAATATACAAAAGAAGAGATGGCTATTTACAACAGTGAATGGCATAAAGTTGGAGATGTGCGCGAATGGGAGAAAATGGGCTATAAAGTACGCACTTACCGCACGATTAAAGCGAAGGAATTATGGAATTTAATCAACGTTTGTGCAACGTACTCTGCAGAGCCAGGTATTTTCTTCATCGACAACGCCAATGACATGACAAACGCAAAAGCTTATGGTCAAAGCGTTGTAGCGACAAATCCGTGTGGGGAACAACCACTTGCACCATATTCTGTGTGTAACTTAGCAGCTGTGAACTTAGCGCAGTTTGCGAATAAGGAAGATCAAACAATTGATTACGAAGCACTACGTGAAACAGTTCGTGTTGGTGTTCGTATGCAAGATAATGTTATTGATGCTACACCATACTTCTTAGAAGAAAACCGTGTACAAGCTCTTGGTGAGCGTCGTGTTGGCTTAGGTGTAATGGGCTTAGCGGACTTATTAATTTATTGTGAGAAAGAATATGGCTCAAAAGCGGGCAACGAGCTAGTTGATGAAATCTTTAAAACGATTGCTGAGACTGCTTATGAGGCGTCAACAGAGCTTGCAAAAGAACGCGGCAGCTTCCCATTCCTTGTAGGAGCAACAGAGCAAGAGACTGCACGCTTACGTAAAGCATTTACTGAAACAGGCTTTATGCAAAAGATGCCTGCACACATTAAAGAGCAAATTTTAGCAACAGGCATTCGTAACTCGCATTTACTGACAGTAGCTCCAACTGGTTCTACTGGTACGATGGTTGGCGTGGCAACTGGTCTTGAGCCATACTTCTCGTTCACATATTACCGCTCAGGTCGTCTAGGTAAATTCATCGAGGTAAAAGCAGAAATCGTACAAGAGTATTTAGAACGTCATCCAGAAGCTAATGAGAATGAACTTCCTGACTGGTTCGTTACGGCGATGGAGTTAAAACCAGAGGCACATGCTGATGTACAATGTATCATCCAAAAATGGATTGATTCATCTATTTCAAAAACTGTAAACGCACCAAAAGGTTATACAGTACAACAAGTTGAACAAGTATACGAGCGCTTATATAAAGGCGGCGCTAAAGGTGGTACGGTCTATGTAGATGGTAGCCGTGATTCACAAGTACTGACACTAAAAGCTGAAGAAAATGATATGGATCAACTATCATTCGAGGAAGAATTAGTAGAAGTACCAACGAAGCGTCCGGTTGTATTAGTAGATACGATTCAAGCATTAGAATCGACAACAGTTATCGGTTCGGATGTAGGGAATACTTGCCCTGTATGCCGCAAAGGAACTGTAGAGGAAATCGGTGGCTGTAATACTTGTACAAACTGTGCTGCACAGTTAAAATGTGGCCTATAAAATAATGAAAAAGTGTCTATCTCGTCAAAAAGACGGATAGGCACTTTTTTATCTTCATTTAGACAAATGCCTAGCTACGGAAGTATCCCACCTTTGAGGGGGGGCTTAGGCCTAAGCACAAAGCCGATTGCCGTCCGTTAAGACAGAGGCTCTTACTTAACATATTTAGTTATTACAATATTTCAATATACCCTGCTGTTCCATGTACGCGAATTCGTTGCCCATCTTTTATCAGTTTGATGGCATTTTCCACCCCAACAACTGCTGGTAAGCCATATTCACGCGCAATAACTGCTCCATGGGTCATCAGTCCACCAACTTCGGTGACTAGACCTTTTATGGATACAAACAATGGTGTCCAGCTAGGGTCAGTAAAGGGTGTGACTAATATATCTCCATCTTCTAAATCAGCATCTTCCATGTTTAAGATGACACGAGCCCGTCCCTCTATAACTCCGGAAGAAACAGGTAGCCCTACAATAGCTTTGGCTGGGAGATTTTCTCGTTTGTATTCACCTACAATGATTTCACCATCAGACGTGATAACACGTGGGGGAGTAAGTTTTTCATATAATTTGTACTCGTCTTTTCGTTCGCTGATGATCTGGTAATCTAGCTTATTTGTGTGTACGATTTCGCGAAGTTCTTCAAAAGTGAGATAGTATATATCTTCTTTTTCATGAATAACGTTGGTTTGTACGAGTTGTTCGGCTTCTTTCAGTAAAGCCTGCTTATAAACGAAGTAGCGATTAATCATGCCGTATTTAGGATATTCACGATAGCCGATGAAATTCCGAATTAGGTCGATCATTCGTTTTGTTTCTTTGGCTTTTTGTTCACCATCTGGTAATCGCTTCACGCGCTCTAATAATTCTTGTTCTTTTTTCAAAGCTTCTCGTCGCCCTTGCTCAAATTTTCGAGTGCTGGCATTAGGCTGCAAGTTTTTGATATTATTAAGAATCATGGGAACAAGTGTAATTGGTTTTTCACTCCAACGAGTTTTCGTAATATCGATTTCTCCAGCACATCGCATTCCATATTTGTTGAGAAAAACATAGAAAGCGTCTCTAGCTTCCTGTCCACCATCAATCTTAACTAGTTCATCCAAAAAGTTATCATCTTTTGCATGTTGTAAATATACAATTACTTCTGGATAAGGACGAATCACATCTGCGACATCCAAAAGTGCTAGACCCATTTCCGAAGTAATATTGTTTGGTACAGATTGAGAAAGCGTGTCTGCTACGTTTTTTTCACCTAACCACTCGTTCATTTTTTCATTGATCCATATTGAAGCATTTATAGCAGCCATAAATACAGCAGAACTTTGTGGGTCAGATAAAAACTTCTTTAATTCCTGAATATCTTCTAAAATAAAATCAAATAAATCTATTCCTGATTTCGCTTGGATGTTTTGTTTTAACTCTTCTATGGATGTTTGATTACGCTTAATCAATTCAGAAACGATTGATGGATTGTTTTCGATTTGTGCTAGCGTATCTGTATTGCCTCTGTTGGGGCTCGGTGCTTTAATATCATTAGGTAACGATTTTATAAAATCTCCACGCTCAATGATGTTCATGAGTGCGTCTTTCATGAGTGGATCGTGTTGTCCCATAGCATTTAATAAATTGTTTCTACTGACCAGTGAAGCCAGTTGATGCGTGACATCAACAAACAACCTTCCGCCTGCTTTACGCATGGGCGCAGAAGTCGTTAACAGGAAAAAAGACAATCCCAATGGTTTCATGGAATCTGTCATCATTTGTTGATGACCGACAGATATATAGATGTGGTTTTCTTGATCATTCACTTCAGGGATGGGGAAAAGAGTCGTGATTGGGCGACTCTGAACAATATAAAATGTATCATCAACCAAACACCATTCGATATCTTGTGGGCAACCAAAATAAGCTTCGATCTGTCTTCCGATGCATGCTAGTTGTAAAATCTGTTGATCAGTAAGTGTTTGTGTCTTTTGCTGATCCGGATTGATCTGTTGTGTCTCTGTTCCTCCTCCTTTTAGGCCATAGATAGCTAATTTCTTGGTCGCTATCATCTTATCGACGATTTTATCTTCCTGTACTTTATAACAATCGGCAGAAACCAAGCCAGAGACCAGTGCTTCTCCGAGTCCAAAACTGGCATTGATTGATAGCAGCTTTCGGTTAGAAGTAATCGGATCAGCGGTAAATAAAATCCCTGATGCCTGTGGGAAAACCATCCGTTGTATGATAACGGATAAATACACTTGACTGTGGTCAAATCCATTTTGCATACGGTAGATTACCGCGCGATCCGTAAATAGGGAAGCCCAACATTTGCGAATATGCTGCAAGATTGCTTCTTTGCCGATGATATTTAAATAAGTGTCTTGTTGACCGGCAAAAGAGGCATCTGGTAAATCTTCAGCAGTCGCACTAGAACGCACTGCATAAGCATGGTCATCACCAAACTGAGAGAGTGTGTGAGCAACTGCTGTTACAACATCGCAAGGAATTTCTACTTCCATAATGATTTGTCGAATTTTCCTGCTGATTTCACCAATTTGATCTCGATCATTTACTTTTAGCGTTGATAGTTGATCCAACAATACTTGAAACGTTTCGTTTTGTTCGATGGCTTTTTGATAACCCACTGTTGTAACACAAAACCCTTCTGGTACTTGTATTCCTTCAATTTTTGATAATTCCCCTAAATTTAACCCTTTTCCACCAACGAGCAAAAGCTGTGTGTTATCCATTTCCTGAAAACCAAGAACCAAAGAACTCATTCTACATCTCTCCTAACCATTTTATTGAGAAAAAATATTTGACAAGAGCTTACCGGTGCGATATAATTAAATTATAAAATAGGATAATTGTGCGCATTCGATAGATAGCGATTGTAATATAATTATATCTTCGTGTCTGTTTTTGTGCAATATTAAAGAACTTGGTAAAACTATCCAAGTTTTTTCTTAATTTTCCTCTACAAAATCACATCAAAAAAACTGATTTAAGCCGACTCCGCCACTGCATAGTTAATCCCGGAATGCTTATGGTGATTCTTTTTAATTCTTCCACGGTATTTCACCTCCTTTTTCGCTAAATCACTTCCTTCACGTTGACGTATTCGAATTAGATCACGTCTAACGGATTTACTCTACCCATAACCGTCATTAAAAATTGGCTATACGGATTATCTTGCCACAAACGGGTGCTTATGTTGAATTACGCTTAAGCAATGTTCTTCAACAAAACCACATAATAAAAATAATATGATATTCCATTAAAGGACGCGATTGTGAAGGAAGCAGGTAGAAAATGATCAAACTTTTTTATAAAACTGATATTTAATTCTTCTGGGTAAGAATCCATTTTGATCTGTCTTTGTTCAAAATGGATTCTTTTTATTTATCGTAAAATACTGGTTGTGGGGTATTTTTGATCGAACTTTATTTCAAAGTAACCATCTATCTCGTTAACAAGACGGATAGGCACTTTTTTTATCTTCATTTAGACAAACCCCAGCTACGGAAGTCCCCTACCTTTGAGAGGGGAGATGAGTCTCTGTTATTTCAACGTAAGATGCGGGGTCAGCACTAAAATTAAATTTTTTTAGTAGGATTTTCAGGAAATCTCTCGAAATAATTAAGTATAAAGGGGGAGAGTGTATGTCTAGTTTACCAATTATAGTAGCACCGATGTTTTTAGTTTCTAACCCTAAGATGGTTATTGAAGCTAGTAGAGCAGGGGCTATCGGATCTTTTCCATTATTAAATGCAAGACCCGCTTCAACATGTGCTGAGTGGCTTGAAGAAATAAAAAAAGCACTACCGACTGAGCAATGGGCAGTCAACTTAATATGTCATCCTGTAGCGAATACACGATTTGAGGAAGATTTACAGTTAATTGAACAATTCCAGCCACCAATTGTCATTACTTCACTAGGCAATCCAAAGAGAGTTATAGACATTGTGCATGGCTATGGAGGGAAGGTCTATGCAGATGTTGCGAACGTCAAGCATGCTAAAAAGTCTGCTACAACGGGTGTAGATGGACTAATCCTTGTTTGTGCAGGTGCTGGTGGGCATGGAGGGCAACTGAACCCATTTGGCTTTGTATCTGCGGTAAAGAAATTCTTTACGGGGACAATCATTTTATCAGGCTCCATCTCTAGCGGTGCAGACGTATTAGCTACTCAAATAATGGGAGCAGACTATGCCTATATGGGTACACGTTTTTTAGCTTGTGATGAAGGAAATGCACCTGAGGAGTACAAAAATATGGTGATTGACAGTGATACCTCGGATATTTTATACACCGATGCTTTTAGTGGCGTCCGTGTGAATGTGTTAATTCCATCTTTATTGAAGGAAGGCATTGATCCAGCGACATTGAAGCCAAGAGAGGATGTTGATTTAACACATCTCGTGAATGTTAAGGCATGGCGAGATATTTGGTCAGCCGGACATGGTATTACCAATATTGTCAAGCGGGAGTCCATTCGTGAAATACTCATAACATTGGAAGCAGAGTACGAGAAAGCAAAGCAACAAATAATCTCTGTACAGCCATTGTAAAATAACCTAAAAAGGGCAAGTCCAACTAAATGCATCAGTTGGACTTGCCCTTTAACTTCTTTCCGATTCCGAACGCAATTACGCCGAGGCACAATTGATTTTTAGTCATGATTCAAAGTAGCTGCGATCTCTGGTTGCTGTTCGACTTGAAGTAGCATATTGAAGGATGCGATGGCTACTTCTACTTGCTCATCTTTAGGCTCACGTGTTGTCAGTAATTGTAGCCATAAGCCTGGATAGCCAAGGAAGCGTAACACGGGAATATTACGACATGCATTTGTAGCCTGAAGAACCTCAAATGATATACCAAGTACAACTGGAATTAATAGAATACGGTCCAAAATGCGTAACCAAAGTGGGTCAGTTGGCACGAAGAAATATAAAAACATGCCTACAAACACAGTGAACAGCATAAAACTACTACCACAACGATAGTGTAAGCGTGATTGTGCTTGCACATTTTCCACTGTTACGTCCATACCAGCTTCATAGCAATTTATAACTTTATGTTCTGCACCATGATATTGGAATACTCGTTTAATTAGCGGAGTTAAAGATATAAAATATAAATAGGTAAGTAGTAAAAATAGCTTAATGCCGCTTTCGAGTAAAATTTGACCGGTTTTGCCCTCTATCCATTTAGAGAAAAAATCTGCAATAAATACAGGAATTAATGTAAAGGCAAATTTACCAAATAAAAAGGAAAGAATACCTACAACTGCAACTCCTAAAATCATTTGAAGTCTCGAGCCTTCCTCTTTATGATCTTCTTCTTCGCCAGGTGTAACGTCGTAACGGTCCCCTGAAAATTGCATATGGCGAGATCCTAAACCAGCTGATTCAATCAGTGCTACAACGCCTCGTACCAATGGAATTTTTTTAAGCTTTTGTAAAATAGGGTTTTGAACTTTTTTAAAATGATAATAATCAATGGAATCATCATTACGGCGAATAGCGGTAATCGTATGTTCCTTTCCTCCGAACATTACACCCTCTAATTGTGCTTGTCCCCCGTATACAGGTGAATTGCTCAAGGCTAACACCACTCTCTTTATATATTTCAACTGTACCATTGTACTAAATTTAGTGAAAAACCTCTAGAGTTACGCATAGTAAAATTTCTATATGGTTACACTAATCGTACAGTTTAGGAAATGATTAACGTTTGAAAATAAACTCGTGGTACAAGTTAGGAGGATTTTGCTTGAAAGTAGCTAGTATTACATCGCTCGTCAGTGCACTTGTTTTAGCATTGTGTTTAAAGGGACTTCAATACTTTCAACTCATTAAATGGAATCCAATAGGTTTTTATAAGAAGTGGGATATATTTGAAGGTAGTTCAAAACTATTTCAATGGAGCTTTCTCATCCTAGTCTTATTTTTTATTGGATTTATATTATTTATTACATTGAGATATGTCTATATTATCCCAGCTGTGCTATCTTCTTTTTTGCTCGGCCTTTTTTTGTCCATCACATTAGAATGGATTGTTCTTGATTTACCTTTACAATCTTCTTCCTTTAAAAAACTATCGATCCCTTTCATAGTCATCGTGATTTGTCTATTACGTTTCTTGCTTGAAACTGCGAATTTTCATCAGAAAGAGCACACAGCACAAAAAGGAAATTAGTTGCTGTATGAGTCTTGTATGATAAAATAATGGCAAGTACATAGAAAGAGGCGAATATGCGTGAAGTTATTATGTTTGAATGGACCTAATTTAAATCGGCTAGGTAAACGAGAGCCACATATTTATGGTTATGAGACATTAGAAGATGTGAAAAACAATGTTCAGAATCTTGCGGCGTCTTTAGGTGCCACTGTCGAGTTTCGTCAATCTAATCATGAAGGGGTACTTGTTGATTGGGTGCATGAAGCAGAGGACGAAAAATATGATGGTATTATCTTTAATCCTGGTGCATATACCCATACAAGCATCGCGTTACATGATGCAATTGCAGGAATTTCTGTGCCGGTTATAGAAGTACATATTTCAAATATCCATAAACGTGAGGCTTTCCGTCATCATTCTTATCTCGCACCGGCATGCCTTGGTCAAATCAGTGGACTAGGTACGAAAGGCTATGAACTGGCACTACGCACATTTATCGAGAGGGAGAATTGATTATGTTGAAATTACAAAAGCTACGTAAGGCACTTCAGGAGCAAAGTATCGATGGCATTTTAATTACGAACGAGTTTAACCGACGTTATATGACTGGTTTTACAGGGACAGCGGGTGTAGCGATTGTGTCTCAAAATGATGCTGTGTTTATCACGGATTTTCGTTATACAGAGCAAGCGGCTGCGCAAGTACAGGGCTTCCGAATTGTAAAGCATGAGGCGACGATCATTGAAGAAATTGCAACGCAAGTAAACAACATGGGTATCAAATTATTGGGCTTTGAGAAAGATACTGTTAGCTATGGCACATATGAGCTGTATAAAAATAAAATTCAAGCAGATTTAGTACCGATTTCTGGGCTAATTGAAAAAATTCGCTTGATTAAGACGCAACAAGAGATTAATATTATTAAGGTTGCGTGTGAAATTGCTGATCACGCATATACACATATCTTAAACTTCATTAAGCCAGGTAAAACAGAGCTTGAGGTTTCGAATGAATTAGAATTTTTCATGCGTAAACAAGGAGCAACTCAGTCCTCGTTTGATATAATTGTTGCGTCGGGTCTTCGCTCAGCTTTACCACATGGCGTTGCAACGAATAAAGTGATTGAAAAAGGCGACTTTGTTACATTAGATTATGGAGCGCTGTACAATGGCTATATCTCGGATATTACTCGTACTGTGGCAGTTGGCGAGCCGTCTGAAAAATTAGTGGATATGTACAACGCAGTACTTGCTTCCCAGCTTTTAGCACTTGAAAAGGTAGGCCCTGGCTTAACAGGGATTCAAGCAGATGCGATTGCACGTAACTACTTAACAGAAAAAGGCTATGGCGCAGCATTTGGTCATTCTTTAGGACACGGGATTGGTCTTGAAGTACATGAAGGCCCTGGCTTATCGATGCGCTCTGAAGCGGTGCTAGAGCCAGGTATGGCCGTAACGATTGAACCAGGAGTGTATTTACCAGGAATCGGTGGTTTACGTATCGAGGACGATATTTTAATCACAGAGACAGGTAATGAACTACTAACTCATTCGTCAAAAGAACTTATTATTTTGTAAACTATGGAGGAACACAAATGATTTCAGTAAACGATTTCCGTACAGGTCTAACTATTATTGTAGATGGCCAATTATATCGCGTGTTAGATTTCCAACACGTTAAACCAGGTAAAGGTGCTGCGTTCGTACGCTCTAAATTACGTAACCTACGTAACGGTTCAGTAAACGAAAAAACTTTCCGTGCTGGTGAGAAAGTTGAAAAAGCACAAATTGATAACCGTAAAATGCAATACCTTTATGCACAAGGTGACGAGCATGTTTTCATGGACTTAGAATCATATGAGCAAACTGAACTTGCTTCAGCTGCGATTGAATATGAATTAAAATTCCTAAAAGAAAACATGGAAGTTCATATTCAATCATACCAAAGTGAAATGCTAGGTGTTGAATTACCGAACACTGTTGAGCTAGAAGTAACAGAAACAGAGCCTGGTATTAAAGGTGATACAGCTTCTGGTGGTACAAAACCAGCAACTCTTGAAACAGGTCTTATTGTACAAGTGCCATTCTTCGTAAACCAAGGTGACAAGTTAATCATCAATACAGAAGAAGCTTCTTACGTTTCTCGTGCGTAATGAATAAAAATATACAGCCTACTCTTTTCTAACAAAAGGGTAGGTTTTTATTTATACATATGAAGTTAAAGCAATTGAACTTTGTGACAATAGATAGAGAAATAACAGTCCTTTTTACTAGTATAAAAATTGTTTCTATCATTTGGTATATGGTCATATTTGGAAGAGTTGTTTACAATAATAATAAGGAGTGAATGCTATGTTACAAACAACTTTTGAGATACCATATCCAATAATACAGGCACCGATGGCTGGTGTAACTACGCCAAAATTTGTGGCTGCCTGTGCAGAGGAAGGTATTTTAGGCTCTATTGGGGCGGGCTATTTAGATGGGGAGCAAACGAGAAGTTTTATTCAGGGAGTTAAAAAGCTAACGAAAAAGCCGTTTGCAGTTAATTTATTTGTCCAGGAAGAGCCACGTATTGATATTGATGTACTTCAAAAAGCTCGAATGGCTTTACAACCGTTTTATGATGAGCTTGGACTTTCACCTGTACAAAGTGTCACGTCCAAGGAAGTATTTGAAGAACAAGTACAAGCTGTTCTTGATGAAAATGTAGCCATTTGTTCCTTTACGTTTGGCATTCCTTCAGCAGATGTCATTCATCGTTTAAAGGACAACAATGTGTATGTTATTGGTACAGCTACTACATTAGAGGAAGCAAAGCGTGTAGAACAAGCAGGAATGCAAGCTGTTGTCCTTCAGGGTGGGGAAGCTGGTGGTCATCGTGGTTCTTTCACGGAACCTATGCAATTAATTGATTTGCATGATTTACTGCAGCATGTAGTAGGACAAATTTCCATACCGATTATTGCTGCTGGAGGTATTGTGACGAAGGAAGATGTAAACAAAGTACTAGCAATAGGTGCACAAGCAGTTCAAATTGGTACAGCCTTATTAGTAGCAGATGAGTGTGAAATTTCACCTCTCTATAAAAATGCCGTGCTTCAATCAAAAGAACAGCAGACGACAATTACTCGTGCTTTTTCTGGTAAACCAGCAAGAGGCTTAGTGAATGGTTTTACGGAACGTATGAAGGATGCTATTGTAGCACCTTATCCATTGCAAAATGATCTAACTGCAACTATTCGTAAAGAAAGTGCAAAACAGGGCAAAGCCGAATATTTATCGATGTGGATGGGCGAAAATAGCTATTTAGTGCAACAACCAGGTACTGTCAAAAACATCGTTGAAAAGTTACTTTAACTTCTTTCAGCTAGTTTCCCACCTCTATAGGTGGTGAGCTTAAGTTGCTTTTCAGCGGGTTTCCAAACATCCGTTGAAAGAAGTTAAAGATTCATAAAAATACTAAGATCTCTATACGTATGTATAGAGGTCTTTTTTTTAGTGTAGCAACATATATTGCTGTACACGAGGGGGCGTATGAAATGGAATTACAAGACGTATTAAGAGTCGCTGGAGTGGGACTAGTAGTTGCGCTTCTTCATGTCTTCTTTGATCAAACAGGAAAGAAAGAATTTTCATTTTTCCTATTTTTCATTGCCTACTTATATATGACAGCGGAATTACTGCGATTTTTACGTCTATTTTTCAATGAAATCCTTACATTCTTTCAATGGCTGACCTCTTCTGGGTAATGTAAATGGAAATTGTCATCATAGCTGTTGTCATGCTGCTTTTATTAATGCTTATAAAAGAAGTCATAAAGCCACTCCATGCGCTAATTAGTGTAATGTTTTCGTTTTTGTTGTTCAGTATGTTGTTTTCGACACTCCTATTGCCATTCATCAAGCAATTGCTTGAGACATTAGCTTTTTTGCCTTATGCGAAAGCAATTGTAGTAAGTGCGAGCCTTTTTTATATAGGGCAATGGGTGTCTTTTTTACTTGTAGAACAAAGCTATAAAGTACTCGGTCATATTGTCTATGATGGGGTCAAGATTGTTATTTTGTTGTACTGGTTTAAGGAATTTTTGGCTGTTTTACAGGAGGTGTCGGCCATTTTACACCGGCTAAACTAAGGGGCGAAGACATTGCTGGAGCAAATATTTTCGTTTTTAACTGATCCATTCTTTCTATTGCTGAAGATGACGCTTATTTTGTGTAGCTACGTCATTATTATTTTGATTGTCAATATGATTTTACCAGAATTTGAAAAAGGGACAAGGATACTTTTTTTTCTTATTGTACTTGCAACAATAGGACCTGTCGTTGTGAATTCCTTTAAATTAATAGACGAAATAGCACAGGGACTTGCTCATATATTTACTGCATTTTATCCCATTCTTACTTCAAGCTTTCTTTTATCAAGCAGTATTACAGCGATTGCTTCTTGGCAGCCTTTTTTACTTTTTTTTGTACAAGTCTTAACGATTATTAGTAGTAAATGGCTTATTCCGGGAGTGCTTTTTGCCATTGTATTTGATGTCTGCAGTGTCATTGTTAAAGAAATTTCGTTTACGAGAATTGCTGAATTGATTCGTTTTACCATTATGAGCATCGTCTCAGCATCTGTTATTTGTTACATTATTTTAATGTCGGCGAGTGGTGTTGCCGCATTTAGTGTCAATGCAGCTGTTGCAGAGCCTGTGAAGAAATTAATAGAGGAAAATATTCCGGTTGTTGGTTCCTTTATAGTAGATAGTTTTTCGATGTTCCAACATATGACACAATTTTCCTCTTCTATTACTAGTATTTCTGCATTTATAGCAGTTATTACCGTGTCGTTCATTCCAACAGTTCAGCTTGTTGTCAGTGCCTATTCATTGAAAATGTTAGCTGCTATTTTAGAACCAATTGCTTTTGATGATATTTGTAAACTACTTGATCATGTTAGTAAATCTCTATTTACATTGTGTGCTGTATCATTTCTAATTGCTTTTTCATTTATGTTTTCTTGTTTATTCCTCATCGTTTTTGTGCAAGTTATGGCTGGGGGGAGATAGATTGATTCTTTTATTGGCAATGCTCTTTATTTGTCAAATATTTGTGTTTCTAACAGAAGATAAAGAAATAATTTCACTTACAAAGCTTGTTATTACGTTAGTATTTTTGCAATTGCTATTAAAGATTCCATTTATCAATTCATAGGAGGAAACAAGCGTACATACACTTGAAAAAGAGAAGATGAAAGGAGGCAATGTACAAGTGATGTGGAAAAGAAACGAAAAAAAACAACGTCATTTATAGTCTTAATGCTTATCGCTGCCTCCGTGGGAATTTTCATCATTTTACCAATGTATCAAACGAATACAACGAATGGGCAAGTAACATCGATGACCAATGAAGAAAAACTTGAGCAGACACTGAAGGCTATGAAAGGTGTTGGGGAGGTTAAAGTCTATTTTTATTACGGAGATATGACAGATGCGAAGGATGACAATAAACTATTCAGTCAATATTTTCGAGGAACTGAACAAGGCACGAAAGAAGTAACAGGGATGCTAATTGTTTCAGAAGGAGCAGCAGATATCTTTGTGAAAAATGAAATTCGTGCTGTTGTTAGTCAAGTAATGCAATTGCCGATTCATCGAATTATTATCGTTCCAATGGAGAATAAGGAGGAAAAGTAAATGCGCGTACGTAGAAGAACAGTTTGGTTTATGACATTATTAAGTCTAGTAGCGGTTATCTCAGTGTATTATTTGGTTGATCCAGCAAAACAATTTAATGGACTAACTATTTTCACAGATGACTCATTACAGCAAACTGCGGTAACGGGTGTGACTGATCAAGAAGCAGCGAAAGAGGGAGAGACGAAGGAAGTATCTTCTCCAAGTCATTTATTTGAAGAAATGCGCATGCAAGTTAGTGATGAAAGAAGCCAGCTTCGTGAACAATTAACAACGAAGATCGGTTCAAAAGATTACACAGCAGAAGAAAAAAGTAAGGCTTATAATGATATGGATAACCTTATAAAACAAGAATCCTCTGAAGCGATGTTAGAAATGCTTATTAAATCTTCAGGTTACTCCGATGCGTTTGTAAAAGCAGATGGTGATAAAGTATCGGTAACTGTTATGGCGGAGGAGCTATCAAAAGCTCAAGCAAATGAAATTATTTATTTGGTAAAAACAGAGATGGAAGGCGCAAATGACGTCCAAGTAAAATTCAGCGCAAATAACTATTGAAAAAATAGAAAGAAAAAGATGAATTTTCTGTCTATTAAATAACTATTGTTATATATCAGTATAATGAAAAGGCTTTCGTTTAGTAAAGGAAAGCCTTTTATTTTGTTCATATTTACTTAATTTGCATTAAAGTATTTCAAATTGTTCGAAAAAAATATAAAATAGTGTTTGTAGTAGATTTTATTTCATAAGGAGAGTTAGAAATGTTCAAAATTCAAGAAATTCGCGAAATTATCAAATTAGTAGATTCTTCTTCAATTGACGAGTTCGTTTACGAAGTAGATGGCGCAAAAGTTAAATTAAAAAAGAATGGTGTAGTTGTTACTGAAACTGTAGCACCTAAAAAAGAAGTAGCCGCACCTGTTGTGCAACAGTCTGCACCTGTAGCACCAGCTACTCCAGCACCAGCAAAAGCTGAAGAAACACCAGCTGCATCAGCAACAAATAACGACCCATCGTTACATAAAATTGTATCGCCGATGGTTGGGACTTTTTATCAATCTCCAAACCCAGATTCACCAGCTTACGTTAAAGTGGGGGACAAAGTTGGTAATGAAACAATTGTATGTATCGTAGAAGCTATGAAACTATTCAACGAAATTGAAGCAGAAGTTCAAGGGGAAATCGTTGAAGTACTTGTTAAAGACGGTGAATTAGTAGAATACGGTCAACCATTATTCCTTGTAAAAGCTGAGTAAGGAGTGCACAACTATGAAAAAAGTTTTAATTGCAAACCGCGGCGAAATCGCTGTGCGCATCATTCGTGCTTGTAAGGAGTTAGGCATTCAATCTGTTGCCGTGTACTCAGAAGCAGACGCAGACGCATTACATGTGAAATTAGCAGACGAAGCATATTGTATCGGGCCAAAGCTATCAAAAGATTCATATCTTAGCTTCCCAGCTTTACTTAGCGTAGCAGAAAAAACTGGTGCAGACGGTATCCACCCAGGTTACGGTTTTGTATCTGAAAACGCTGACTTCGCTGAAGCTTGTGAAAACGCAGGCATTAAGTTCATTGGACCTTCATCAGATTCTATTAAAATTATGGGTATTAAAGACGTTGCACGTACAACAATGGAAGCAGCAGGTGTTCCACTTGTTCCGGGTACTGGTATCGTTCCAGATATCGAAACAGGTAAAGAATGGGCCGCTAAAATTGGTTACCCAGTGATCATCAAAGCAACTGCTGGTGGTGGCGGTAAAGGTATCCGTGTAGCTCGTACAGAAGAAGACCTTGTAAAAGGCATTGAAATTACGCAAAAAGAGGCTGCTGCAGCATTCGGTAACCCTGGCGTATATTTAGAAAAGTTCATCGAGTACTTCCGTCACTGTGAAATCCAAGTATTAGCGGATGGCTATGGTAACGTTGTACATTTAGGTGAACGTGACTGTACAGTTCAACGCCGTATGCAGAAATTAGTAGAGGAAGCTCCATCTCCAGCTCTATCTTCTGAGCGTCGTGCTGAAATGGGTGCAGCAGCAGTAAAAGCTGCAGAAGCTTGTAACTATGAAGGTGCTGGAACAATCGAGTTTATTTATGACTATCGAGAAGATAAATTCTACTTCATGGAAATGAATACTCGTATCCAAGTAGAGCACCCAGTAACTGAAATGATTTCTGGTGTAGATCTTGTACAACAACAATTAAAAATTGCATCTGGTGAAAAACTTCCTTTCACTCAAGATGATATTAAATTAAATGGTTGGGCAATTGAGTGCCGTATTAACGCAGAAAATGCTTATAAAAACTTCATGCCATCAGCTGGTACTGTAGATACTTACGTAACTCCAGGAGGCTATGGTGTACGTATTGACTCTGCAGTATATGCTGGCTATACAATTCCACCATACTATGATTCAATGGTTGCCAAACTAATTGTTCATGCCAATACACGTGAAGAAGCGATTGCGAAAATGAATCGTGCGCTTAGCGAATTTGAAGTATCTGGTCCTGGTATCAATACAACAATTCCGTTCCACGAAGCATTGATGAACAATGACGTGTTTAAATCTGCGCAATTCAATACGAAGTTCCTAGAAGAGAATGATGTTTTGGGGACAAGCAAGTAATTGATTTGTGGATTTAGGGAATAGAATAGGGAATAGAACGCATTTCAAATATCGCAATAAAATTACCTTCTAACATTCAGTTGTTAGGAGGTTTTTTATTTGTCTAGAAAAGGTCAGCGTACAGGGATTTTTGATTTAGAAGATGTGACAGAAGCTATACAGCTACCAAGTTTTGAGGGTACGTTTAAAGAGGAAGACACGATACTGATTACTCCACCAAAGCTAATGATTGATGTAGCTGAATTACATGAGGGTAAGAAAGGTGTAGAAATTAATAGTGCTTTGTTAATTGTGAAAGAGCAAATGCGTCTATCGGGCGTTCGTAAAGCGACAATCAGTGAATATATTTATACTTTTAATCGTTTAGTAGATGCAATGAAAATTGAATACGTAGATGACATTAAATTGGAGTCTATATTTGGTTGGCTTGCGAGCTTAGGGGATATTTCAGATGTATCGAAACAAAGCCGTCTACGTGTCATTAAAGCTGTTTTAAATCGACTTTACGATAACGGATGGATAGCGAGAAACTTTTGGAAAGACGTTCGTATACGTGTTGATACCAAGATTAAACTTCCTGCTGATGAGAAGCAATTGTCAATCTTATTGTCATTACTTGATATGGTGAATTTCATTCAGTTTCGTGATGCGGTAGCCATTTTAACTATCTATAAGACAGGTATTCGCATGAATACACTCATTCAGTTAGAAGAGAAGCATATTGACTTTAAGACTAACTCATTGCTACTGACAGGTGACATTATGAAGAACCATGATGTATTGAAATTGCCATTCGATGATGAATTAGCACTGTATTTGAAACGTTTGATAACTCAAAATAATATCATTCGTAAACATTATAAGAAACGAAATGAAGTTGTGTTTTTAAGTAAATTTGGTGATTCTCTAGATGTTGAAACAAAACCATGTGCAATTACTAAGAGGCTTTCTTACTATGCTAAGAAATACAAGTTAAACAATATCAGTGCTCATGCTATTAGAAGGTTGTATGCAACTAACTTAAGGAAGAAGGGGGCAGATGTTGTTTTAATCAGTAAGGCACTTTCGCATAAAAGCTTATCAACTACAACTCGTTATCTAGGCATAAGCTCTGACGATGTATTGAAGGGGCTGAGGGATTACTTGTAGCCTTACTAAGGGTTAATCATGTAATCTAATCAAGGTTGTTTAACTTTATAGATGTTGAAGAGGTAGCTAAGGGTTTGAGGGAGTATCTATAATTTTTAATTGCTGTCTATGTCTTAGATTCTTTTTATGATGTAGTCAGTCTTTTTGCACAAAGCTGTATTCTTAACTTTGGCATCATGTTGGAGTAATGAAAAAAATGTTAGGATACTTGAAGCTGAAAAACTTTTCAAATGATAGTAATCTGATATATAATAAATAGAGATATAATTTTGAGGCACTTACAGCAAACGGACACTCTTTTAATAGAGCATGTGCCTAGTATAGATAAATAATAAAATACGAAATATCAGCCCTAACTAATGGGTTATTTGTCATACGTATTTATTAAAATTGTACTAGGGCTTCTATTATTGTTGGGTGTCTATTAGGATAGAAAAGATAACAATGATGATTAGAAAACACTTTTAAACAATAGTTTAAGAGTGTTTTTGTTTTGGTTTTGAATATGTGTTGTCAAATAGCCTTTTAGTGTAGCGTTGTTACACAGAGGAGACAAAGGAAATGAAAGTAACAGAATTGATTGGAAACGAGTACAAGAGTTGGAACGCAGGTGATATGGTTAGTATCGCTAGTGGAACAGGGAGTGGTAAAAGCTACTTCGTTCAGAATGTTCTAGCTGAGTATGCAAAACAAAATGGAGAGCTAATTCTATATCTTGTTCCAAGAGTAAAGTTAAAGGAACAGATTGAAGCTATTCTTGAAAAAGAAGGAATAACAAACATCGAGGTTAAGTTATATCAGACTGTTGAAGCTAAGTGTAATAATCATGGGAATAATAATGGTTGGCTAAACGCTTACAAATACATTGTTTGTGATGAATCGCACTACTTTACTAATGACGCAAACTTCAATGATTATACAGACATGTCGTTAGAACATCTTTTATCAACCTCTCATGCTATCACGTTGTTTTTAAGTGCTACAGGTGGAACATTACTAAACTATATTAAACGTTTCTACAAAGAAAGGAAACTCATCGAATACTCTTTAAGTCAAGATTATGGTTTTGTTGATAAACTTTCAGCCTACCAATCTGACGAGCAACTATACAAAGCTATGGATTGGTTACTTAAAAAGAATCATAAGGCAATGATTTTTATTCAAAGTGACATAAAGGCTTATCAAACTTTCAAAAAGTATGAGCAACACGCTACATTTGTTTGTGGAGTAAACAGTGACTATGTTGAATTTGTATATAAGGCACAGGTTGACACAATTATTAATAATGAGAAGTTTGATACGTTGTTTTTAATTGCTACTTCTGCATTAGATGTTGGTGTAAACATTATAGATTTAGATGTTCAACATGTAATAATTGATATGCTCGATACTGACACATTTCTCCAATGTTTAGGGAGAAAGCGATTGTCCAATGAGGTTGAGGAAAAGGTTAATGTCTTGTTTAGGAACTATACTAATCGACAATTAGGTGGGTTCATCTCGAAAGAAAATAATCGTGTAGAACAGGGGAAGCTTTTCTATGGAGCTACTAAATTAACAAGTAGTAAGTATTCAAAACTAGCTGATATATTTTTTATAGATGGATTAGGAACGGTGAAAGTGAATAATATGAAGTATATTAAAGCAGCGGTAAATTTAAAAAGATACGAAAAGTATGTACAGAAACCCAATGGTCATCTTGGAGAAATTAAATCCCTATTAGATTATCAAGGAAAGGTATATATTCACGATTATCTTGAGGATACTAATGCTAGGCTAGCAATACTAGAAGAAAATATTAATAACAAGTTTTCTTCTGAGGAAGCCAAAGAACTTGTAAAGCAATTGTCGTTGAAAAATAGCAAGACACAAAAGGCGATAAAGAGCATCTCGATAGCTAACAGAGAGATGATTACTTTAGGTTATCCTTATGAGTTTGTTGAATCCAAAGAATATATTGTAGATTCTAATGGACAGAAAAAACAGCGCAGAATCTACACTTTGAATCGTGTAAGACAGAATGGTCTATAAGCTATATATAGCCTTACGACTGTTTTGTCTTGCTAGAGGAAAAGTGATATGTAAAACGGTTTTTGCTTCGAAGAAGCGAAAACCAACAAATGTTGAGTTCGTTATTGTTTAAACATGAGCGGAGGGAGCGTAAGCGACTAAAGCCATGTTTAAATAATGACAACTCGACATGCGTTAGTAAAAGTGTAAGGAGCAAAGCGACTGAAACGTTAGAGGGTTTAGTTTTCACTAAAAGAGCAATCCTATTAGTTGGTTTCATGTTGCGTAACTCTAAAGTAACTCAAGAAGTTTGCAATCAAGCTCTAGACATCATTGAGAGTGCTACAGATGAACATAAAACAATGGAAATCACAAAGGAGAAACAATTGCTAATGGCTACATGTTTGCGAAAATGAAATTGAACGTGCCACAGCAATCAATGAACATCTTGAATGGACTAATCGACACAAGAAGTAACGAAATTCGAAATTTTTGATATTTTATTGATTGAAATCACATATTATTATGCTATTTTCAAAGAAAATTACTATAAAATTCTGTAGGAAAGCAAAAACGCATGATTCCGATAGACTACAAGGAGTGTTAACATATTACTATAATATCTTAGGAGTGTAGTGGGAAATTTGGACTTTTTTGTGAATCAGAATTATTATACATTAAATGATAGAGAATGGAATTTATTTTTAGAAGCGTACCGTTCTTATGAGTTGCAAAATTGCCACCATGCAATTTATTTAAGTGGTTTGAAAAAAGATGGAGAATCTATTCGTGAACTAAATGAAAGACGCATTGAGATGTTAAAGAACGCTTCCTATCAAAAACTGTTTACTGACTTTGGAGCTAACTTTACTGAGAGTATTGAGATTGAACTTGAAACAGAGGGGCATTATGATTTCTTCAAATTATTTGAACAAATGTTTACTAGGAAGCGAAGTTTATAAGAGTTCTCTAAAAAGTGAGCAAAATTGCTCGCTTTTTTAGTTTCATTAAGTTTGTAGGTATATCATCATTGTTTGTTCAACAGTTAACCCAAACAAAACAGCTTGTGAATCACATTATGACCGCAAAGCAGAAGATGAAGCACTAGAAAGCAATTTCACCAATCGTTTTGAGGTTAAACTGTTCTTTAAGGAAAAGGACAATATGAAGTTTAGTAACTTGAATAATAGAATCATAATGGAACGCTTACAAAAAGAAATGTTTATTCCATGCCTGACTTTTTCGTTTTTCCATGAGCGCACAGTTGAAACTAATCGAGGTAGCAAGGAATACATTGACCTTATTAGAAAAGCAAAAGGAGCGGATAACGAGAACTCTATTAAGTTGTTGTTGACTGATGCCCAATGGAAAACATTCCGCAAGCATTTCAAAGCATGTCGAGATGATATTGAATGGGCATATATTGAAAACAGTCACTTGATATATGATTTCTTACTAGCGCATCATTGATTGGTGTGTTTTTGTAGTGAATAGATTAAGATTGGCATATGGATAATAGTCATTTGATGAATGGTTTTATTCTAAGGTAACTTTTTGATAGAAACGGTTAAATCTATTTACTAAAACACTTTGCGAGTTATGATTGTTTAGAGGTGAAAAAAATGAGATTAAAATTATTACATACTAATTTAGGTGAGCTAGAAGTGTCTATTGAGATAATTCTAGAAGCAGGACAGTTTGACAAAATTAATTTACATCAACTTTCAAATAAAATATATGATGACTTGGAGAATAATAACATAAATGGTTATTTTGATAGTGATTTAGAAAGATTGGAACATTTTAAGAAAAAAAGTTCGGATTATGCATGGTCTAGTAACATGATTTATGATTTTACCGAATTATTATCGATTATTGGACGTGATATAAAATCTTTAAGAACAAGTATATCTATAGCATTAGACAATACCGAATTAAACATCGACAATGTTTATGCAATTAAATTACCTAAATTCGAATATTTTGATGATATGGCTAATTTCTCCAAAATAATGAATCGAATCTTCTCTCAAGTGTTCGGCAATAATAAAAAAGCAAAATTAGTAGGTTTTGATGTTGGTTCGGAGTGGTTCTTAATTGGCTTAGATTCGTTTGTAAGTTTCAAATTGTTTTCAATTTTCATGAATGGTGTTTATCAATATTTAAAAAGAAATAAACAAGATGAGGAAGATATTAAAGATTCTCACTCGGATGAATCCAAACAAATGATGTTAGAACATATGGAGAAAATCAAAAATTTATTAATTGCTGATACAATTAAGAGAATGGGAGAATTGCATGAAAGACCTTTAGCCCCCGAAGAAAGAAGTGCATTAGAAAAATCTTTTATGGATATGTCAAAATTAATTCAAATGGGTACGGAAGTACATATTGATAAGCAAACGCCATCAAAAGACGAAAATAATCAAGATACTCCAAAAGTAGAAATTCCTAAAATCGAAACAATTAAGGAGTACTTAGGAGATATAGAGACATTGTTTTTAGAGGAATTAGATGAAGAAAGTAAAGAAGAATAGATTAAGAAAAGCACACCATTAATTGGTGTGCTTTTTTGGTAATGTATATTATTGTGTAAAATGAGGGGGATGTATATTTGACTAAGGATTTTAGAAAGTATAAAATTTTCGACTAAGGTTGAATCTTATCCAATACTAAGTGGGCTTAGGGATATAAAAAAGTTTTATATGTCTTTGGAAGAAAGATTTGACGAGAGCATTAAAAACATAGAAAAAAGTAATAAGGAATTATCAGGTCTTTTAAGTTTAGAAAGTATTATGCTTTATGGTGAGAAAAAAATCTTATTTCAAATAAAGTCATTAATCATTGACTTGATGTGTGAGAAAGTTGAAGCGATAAGTAAAATGGAGCGAGAACAAGCGAGGGAGAAAGCGAGAAAAGAAATATCTAAAAAATAGTATTAACCATGCGATACATGCGATAGAGTGAATTAGTGAATCATTCTCTATCGTTTTTTTATGCATTGTCACACGTTCACCACGAGCCACAAATCATGACTATTTGGTCTAACGCTTAAATGAATTATTGTCAGAGCCATGCTATAAGGGCGTATTGACATAGGAAAACATTTCACAAGCACTTTAAAGAAAGTTTGACGAAATAGAGAGAGCGTACAGGCATTTAATATATGACTTCTTAACACCGTATCACAGTTAGTGGTACGGTTTTTTTATAGATGGTATAATTTTCATAAAAAGGTGTTTTTGGAGGGTATAATGGGGAGAAGTTTTTATGATTTCCAAGTGCAAATGGGTTTTAAAGAGGTAAATGATGTTTTTCAATATTAGGAAGTTTCTAATAGATTGAGGAATCAGTTTATTTTTTTAGTAGAACAAGTTTTAGAAGAAAGTGTTAGTTGGAATTATCAAAGTTCTTTTTGGAAAAGTATTCTTACTAAAATGAATATAGAATTTGGAAAGAATTTTAGAACAGTTTCATATTCAAGTGAAAAGGTTCATAAAGCGTTTGTTCAACTTGCTGATGGAGAATCCTTATATTTTTTTGAAATGGTACTTGATGAAATGGATGTTCAGATTGACTTTGACTATGAAGAATTTGTTGAAAGATTAAATAAGATATTTCTTGAAAATTCATTTGGCTATGAATTTGTTGAAGGGCAATTGATTAGAATTGATAGGAAGTTTATTCACCAAGAGATAGTAGTGGATGCTATCAAACTTTTGCATGAAAACGATTTTGAAAGTGCTTCGATAGAATATATGCAAGCATTTTCAGATTATAAAAACGGGAATCTAAAAGGTGCTATCACAAATGCAGGAAAATCATTTGAGAGTACAATGAAGATTATCTGTGAAAAAATGAATTATTCTTATAAACAAAGTGATAATGCCAAAAAGTTAATTTCAACTTTGATGAATAAAGAATTTATTCCAAGTTATTTGCAGACGCACTTTAGCGGATTAAGTAACACTTTAGAAAGTGGCTTACCAACCGTAAGGAATAAACATTCACATGGTGATGGAGTAATTGAAGTTGAAGTAACCGATAAGATTGTTCGATATGCACTAAATCTATGTGCCACAAATATTGTGCTTTTAGTTGAAATCTACAATGAATATATTCATCATGGTTAGTACAGCGAAGTGACGCTGTTACCAATGACGATATGATAATGTTTGACTACTTCAATTTAATTTTGAAGTGGTCATTTTTTGTCCATTTATTATTGAACTAATTTCCTGTTGATAATGCTAGTGGAATAAAATAGATTAGAACAGAATT
This sequence comes from Lysinibacillus sp. NPDC093190, assembly GCF_050280425.1. Classification (NCBI taxonomy): domain Bacteria; kingdom Bacillati; phylum Bacillota; class Bacilli; order Caryophanales; family Bacillaceae; genus Lysinibacillus; species Lysinibacillus sp. NPDC093190. The sequence goes on from NZ_JBNNVG010000013.1 coordinate 53,391, forward strand.
GTAACGCATCAAGATTTGGATTGATGGACACTTGGTTGCATTGATTGCACTCAGGTTGCTTCTCTGTTCTAAAGCAATGGCTATATCGCTTTTTATAGAAATACGGTCGCTTTTTGTCTTATAATGGAATAAATATAATATAAGGGGTGTAAGTTATGGTAGAGATAGTTGCTGAATCTAAACAAAATGAATCAAGTGAAACGGAAACTGAGACAAAGAAATTAAAAGTTGGTTTAATAATGCCTATATCGAATACTGAAGGTTATCCTGTAGGGCATTGGGGTGACGTGAGAAAAATAATTGAAGAAGCATTGAGTGAGTTTAAGGATTATAAAGTTGAAGTAAATATGGTTAGCGAAGCAGAGGATTCTACATTAATTCAAAAAACAATAATTCAAAGAATCTATTCTGATGATATTGTAATTGTTGATGTTAGTTCTAAGAATCCAAATGTAATGTTCGAACTAGGTGTAAGATTGGCATTTGATAGACCTTTTATTTTGTTAAAGGATGATTCTACAGATTATGTTTTTGATATTTCATCTATATACCATATAAATTATCCGAGAGATTTAAGGTATAAAGATATTGTTGATATGAAGAATCAATTGAAATTGAAATTAGATGCTACTTATAGGAAGTCGTTAAAAGAAGAAAGTATGTACTTAAAAGATTTTGGTACATTTAAAGTAGCAAATTTACAAAGCACAGAATTACCTATGATGGACTATCTTCAAAAAATTGGATCTACGTCAAGATTTTAGACACACTCAAGTTAATTTTTTGTGTTGCGCAACGTCCATTTTTGGAGTGTTCCACATCCCGAGTAGCCCGTCAAAGTGAAAAGAGCCTTTGACCGTCTACTCGAGATGTAGAGCGGAAAATGCATGGAAGTTGCGCCCGAAATATGTGGTGGGGTAGATTTCTTTGTACCCCTTTTACGCTGCTGCTCGGCACATTTTCTCATATGCATCGGGTGTGAAATAACCAATGCTACCATGGATTCGCTTGCGATTGTACCAACCTTCGATGTACTTAAATAAAGCTACACGTGCGGTTTCAAAGTGGCTGTAGCGCGTTCGGTATACTTCTTCTTTTTTGAGTGTTGCGTGAAATGATTCGATGCACGCATTGTCATATGGGCAACCTTTTCGGCTGAATGATGAGACCATTTCGTATTTCTGTAAGCGCTCGCCAAAAGCTTCACTTGTATATTGAGAACCTAAATCCGTGTGTACAATGAGTCCTGGCGCTGGATTTTGCGCTGTTACTGCGTTATCAAGTGCTTCTAAGACTAGGTCAACCGTCATTTTACGACCAAATTTATATCCAACAATTTTCTTTGTATGACAATCTAATACCGACGCCAAATAACACCAACCATCATTTACTGTGTGGATATACGTAATATCTGCCACCCATTTTTTATTGATGTTTTCGGTTGTAAAGTCTTGTCCCAAAACGTTTTCACGCTCTTCCACTGGTTTCTGTGTTGGCGTCGGACGGTACTTTTTTGTAATGTTTGAACGAATGCCTGCTTTTCTCATAATGAGTTGAACACGATCAATACTGCCTGTATAGCCCTCTTGTTTAAGGATTTGAAATATTTTCGGTGCACCGTAACGGCCGTCACTTTCCTTATGAATAACGCGAATACGAGCGAGTAGCTTTTCATTGGCGACATGATAGATGTTCGGCTTTTTATGAAATGATTGATAATACGTACTTTTAGGCATCTTTAAAATGCGACACATCAATTGAACGGGTTGATGTTCGCTTTCTTTCGTAATGTGGTCAATCAGCTCTTGGTCTTCTATTTTTGCGCGAATATGGTCATAGCCTTTTTTAGGATATCTACCTCTTGTTTTAAGCGAAGGTTTTCCTTCTGGATAGCGGCTATTTCAGCTGTGGTTAACTCCCCAGTCCCTTCAATTGGAGAATGGAGTTTAATCCATTTATAAATCGTGACTTCTGACACACCATATTCGCTAGCTAGTTGATTGACCGGGGTACCCGAGCGATAAAGCTCGACTACTGTTTGTTTAAATTCTTTATTGTACTTTTTTTGACTCATGGTCGAACACGTCCTCTCTTATGCTCAATTCTATTGATTTAACTGAGGTATGTCCACTCATCTATAATACATCCAAATGTTTAGTGATGTTAAGCGAGAAATTAGAGAAGTAAAACCTAATAAGGTTGAATCGAAATTAACGTATCAATTCAATGAAGAAAATAGGAAGAAAAGAGATAAGATATTAAAAGATAGAATTAAATTGATAGTTAATGAGTACATTGCGAATAATGATGTTGGAGATGGTTCGGAGTTATTCAGTGATGACCATGAGATTATTGATGTTATTGATAAAGATAATGTGGTTAAGAGTTTAACTGGAGATAAAAATAAATTATATTTAGTGTTAAGCGATGTTTTAGATGACCTTGGTTATTTACCATTTTAATATATTGCTATGCAGGACCTAGAATGAAATACAAACTAATATAAGAAGTCATGATATGCGGTAGAGTGAATCATTCTCTATCGTTTTTTAATGTTTTGTCACACGTTCACCAACGAACAACATGACGCTAGACATTACTATACAGAATTTGGTTTAACGCTTCAATAGAACACTGTCAGAGCCATGATAGAGGTAGATAGGGACAATGGTGAACATTCCGTAAGCACTTCAAGGAAAGTCGTGACGATATAGAACAGGCATATATTGATGTACAGGACTTTATATATGATTTTTTAACACCTTATCACATCTAGTGGTACGTTGTTTTCGTGTGGTATAATTTGTAAAAAGAGGTGGTCTTATGAGCAGTGAAATAAACAAAACAATAGAGCGATTAAAATTCACAAGGAGGTGTGATTCGTGTCAAAAAATTGGGATTTGCCCCCGATGAAATTTAAGTTAGGCGATAAGGTTCGATTCACATTCAATGGCAGTGAAAAGGTTGGAATAGTTGAAATAGCAGACTATGGCGGTTCGCTTGAACATGATTACCATTCTTATGATATTTTCGTTGCTGAAGACAATTGTTTGTATAAGCATATTCCTGAAGAGGTTTGTAGCATTGCTCGATTCTAACGAGCCTGATGTATGATTTCTTAATAGCACATCATTAAATTGGTGTGCTATATTTTATATACAATATATGGGGGTTGGTGGCGTTTCATGGATGAACGTAGTAAGTCAAAAATCAAAGAATATTTAAACGAATACTATTCAGAAATTTCTCATGCTACTATGCGAGGTGCAATTGAAAGGCACTTATTCAAACGGAATCATATTCAGGACTATAGAAAAATAACACATCAAGATTATATTAGATTAAAAAGTGGTTTGCGTAATGCTGATTTTAATGAAACAGCATTTACAAACTGTGAATTTTTCATTAAATATTTGTATGCAAATGGTGAACTTATAAATGATGATGGATTTAAAGATGAATGGTTCACTAAAGATATATTTGAGCATTTTCAAGATAATAAGAATAGATTACAAGGTGTATATAAAACTGATAAAACACCGAAAAATAGAACTGTACTTAATATTCAAGAATTATCAAAGATTAAAAAGTTTTTGGATATTGAAACAGAAAACACAAAAACATATAAACAACAGTTTTCTTGGTTTCTTTTATTTGAGATAGGTTTATCGGTAGAAGATGTAAGGAAGATTAAATTAAAAGAAACATATAATAAAGGCATTTTGAGTTTAGTTACAGGTAGGAAAATTAAAATACCACAAAAATTCCATAATCACATTGAAAAGCATAAAGAAACTTCTCAAGATTCATTTAAGGCAGTAAACATATGGATAAAAGATTTAGGTGAAAGTTTGCAAATTGATATTCCATTGAAACCTTTCAATATTAAGAATACTCGAGAAAAAATGTTGATTAGTTGTAGTAATTGTCAACAAGTATTAATAAGGGATACAGACAATTGGCTTGCTATTGAAGGATGGTTAGTGTGTAAAGAGTGTGCAAATGAATTAAAAAAAAAGAATGAAGTAGGTAATGTAGATTCCATAGATAGTTTTGAAATTGAAACTAAGGATGAAATGAATAAGAGAGTATTTATTTCTTACAATGAAGCAAAAACTCAATTGTTGGAAAAATCCATAGATTATTTAAAACTACATGAGTTTCAAATGTTAATTGGTGAATTGGGTGAACAATATGTCTTTGAGTATGAAATGGCTAAATTAGAAGGCACAATATATGCTGATAGGATTGATAAATCAAAAGCAAAAGTTAATTCAAATGGTTATGATATACTTTCGTTTACCACGAAAGGTAAGAAAGTACATATAGAGGTCAAAACAACTTCAACTTTAAAAGATGAATTTTATATTTCACAGCACGAATTAGAGGTAGTCGAAAGAATGAAGAAACAAGGTGAGATTTATAAGGTTTATTTTGTAAAAGATATATTAGGGAACCCTCAGTTGGAAATTATAGATGATATTCTAAGTGAGGAAAACTATATTAAAAAGGGTTCTTCTTGGAAAATGGTTAAGCGATAATAATGAAGTACATCATAATTAAGTGGTGTGCTTTTTCTTTTGTCTAACTTCACAGAACAGTCCTCAGACGATTTGAGAATTAGCTAGGTGCATACTTGGTTACTTGGATAGCTCTCAGTGGTTCTTAGAGTTGAAACACCTTCCTGAAAGGAAGTGGTGTCAATTGAGCATAGTGTACTCACAGTCAAGATTGTTCTCAGGTCGGTCTAGGTGATATTGAACCGTGACATTTGAATTACATTCTTAATAGCTAAATGTTTTATATATATTACTTTTATTCTTTATTTTCCCATTTAGATATATTAGTATTGTATTTGAGGTGATAAAATAATGCGTGTGGCAGAAATTAAATATAAATTAGAAAAATTAGTTGAAGAATTATCCTTAGAAACTGAACACATACATAGTCAAGATAGAGTGAAAATTACAGACATTTCTATTTCGAATAATAGTATTTTAGAAATTAGTAAATTCGGTTTTATAGATGAAGAGTTTAATACAATAAAGGAAAAATATGAGATTTTATTCCTGAGTAGAGATAAACAAATCGTAGTATCAAATAATAACTATAGTAGTTACATTACTTTAGTTGGTCGTATAAAAGATAAAGTTTTGACAGTAATTAAAGCGTTAGAAAATGCTGTTTCTGAACAAAAGAAAAATACTATTAGTGTAAAGTTACCTCCATATACTGATTTAACGGAAGTTAGTACTTTTATATCTGATATGAAAGTAATCTTACAGTTGGTTATGCCACCTAATAAACCATCAGATATTAAATTAGAAAGTTTTGATGTTGGTTCAAATTGGATTGATATTGTTCTGTCTACAATGGAGAATGTTCAAGTAGTAGCAGATTTTGTGAACTCTATGGTTGAGTTCGTACAAGTGACAATTTTAGGTAGTGTTAAAACTATACAAGAATTACGAAAGTTTTCTTCGGGTGATGAAGAGGAAGAAGTTATTCAACAGCTTGAAAAACGTATGAAACATGGGAAGATAGAAGAACACGTAAACAATTTAATTTCTGAAAATGTAATTAACACAGAAGGCATGAGTGAAAGTGAAATATCAGAATACAAAACATCGCTAATCAAAGCGTTTGAATTGTACGAACCTTATGCAGTGGATGGAGCAGAAATTCAACCTGCTCTAAATGCTCCTAAAGAAATTGAAGAATCTTTTCCAAAAGAAGAAAAAATGAAAGAACTACAAAATATTAGAGAGCAATTTTTAATTGAACATGAATCGAAAAATGATGAAAACGAGGAATCCGTAAATAATAATCAAACTAATGAATTTGATGATATTGAAATGGATGATAATGAATAGTGAAAGAGGAAAGATAGAGCAGTTGCTCTATCTTTTTTATTTGTCCTGTCAAATGCTCACAGTCACGCTAAAAGGTGTATTGAAGAAGCCATGACAATTTGTTGACTGCTACAATGGAGCTTCATGTGAGCCATACTGACCACTCATTTGATAGTTTGTGAATTTAAGTTATGGCGTTGAACGCAAAATACATACCAACTAGGATAGCTAAGGTAATAAAAGGTTTGAAAACCCACTGTGGAGCTTTAATAACTTTTAAAACCAAACCTATAGCAACACCTGCTACAAGCATGATTATTAGAATAAGTGCTAATTGAATTGCCATCTTGTTTATAACTGAATTATCTATAAAAAAATCCATTCTCTTTTTCCTCCTTTTTACTTGTAATTGTAAATGAAGCAGTAAGTGATAGTATTAATATATTTTTGATATTAGTAGGATTTGTGCAATTAAATCGTTTGAGCGTTACTCACAGCAACAATATAAGGTCTAAACAGTTTCAACTTTGGGTTAGCTCACAATAACAATCGTGGCAACCTTGTAGAGCAATTTAACGAGCCTGTGAGTATTGATAGTGGAGCAGAGGAATCGTTCATACAGGTTGTTTGATGGGTGCTATAGGAGCATTAATGGGGCTACAGCAGAGATAGAAGAAGCATAACAAGAGGACTTGTGTAAGTGATTAACCATGCTATACAAGTCCTATAGGTTTATATTGGAAGAACTTAGAGTTATGTAATATTAGAAATGTGAGATATTATATCGTTTACGTTGTTCAGGTGTCAAAAACTGTGCTACAAACTCTAAATCAATTTGACTAAGTGTAGCGATTTGCTCCTGTTCTCTCTGTTTTCTTAAACTTACTTTCACAATACTTTTAAACGCACGTTTTCCCATATCACTAAGTGTTGGATAGAAATTGTATAAATGCTTTAATTGATTAGGAGTTAGTTTTCCATCTTTTTTTATCTGTTCAGCAATGCTCTTGTAGAATGAATTGTTTGAATTGGCTAATCTCTCATCCAATGCTTCATTTAAAATTTTTTTAAAGTATTCGTTCTTATCTTTTGATAAGCGCTTCTCATTAACAAGATTACCTTCTATATCGTAAAAATCAGTTTTAAAATCATCTGTAAATTTCTTGATACACTCTGAACCAACAATCATTACATTTTTATTCAAACTATTAATAATAGTGTACTCGTAGCGGATTTCCTCATGGTTACATAATTCACATTCTGCTTCACAATATTCATTGTCCTCTAGTCCGTTGTAAAGCCATTCTTGACGTGCTTTTTGGAAATCTCCTTGTTCTTCACTCTTTTTAAAGAGATTTTCCATTGCACGTTTTAACCAACTATTACTCATTATCATCCCTCCATGTATTGCATTTTAAAATAATTGGAAACTATATGTAAAAATCATATCATAGTAAATTTTAGTTTGATAGAGAAATGGAAATGTACAACAAACAAAATCATCTTGTTACTACAGGCGACACGAGAAGTCCTAAACCGCTACTAATCTAATCAATTACTTATCCAAAATAAATCACCTCATAAACCTGTATTAATTGAACTAATGGATAAATAGATGAAAGAGCAGCGAAATACAGGTCAAATTGATTCATTGATTAAAGCGAGTAATTATAGATAGATATTTACATAGAGAAATGTAGGTGCTAACGAGAAGTGATTAGTGTCTGTAAAGGCATACCTTTAGCAACTACCCAGAATGGACGGAAAAAGCGTTGATTAAGGTATTGATTTATATTTATAAACGTTTATAATAAATGTACAACCTTTACAAACATAAATGAGGAACTAACATGACAAACACAAAAACTTTTGGATATGTACGAGTATCAACAAAAGACCAAAACACCGACAGACAATTAGTAGAGATGCAGAAATTAAATATCAACGAGCGTGACATTTTTATCGACAAAGCAAGCGGTAAAGATTTTGACAGACCACAGTACCAAGCACTTAAAGCACAATTGCGGGCAGGCGACTTACTTTATATCACATCATTAGACCGTTTAGGTCGCAATAGTGACGCAATCAAAAAAGAATGGAATGAACTTACTCAAGTTATTGGTGCAGATATAATTGTAATTGATATGCCATTACTTGATACACGCAAGTATAAGGACACAATGGGTAACTTTGTTGCTAACTTAGTCCTAGAAGTGCTTACATTCATGGCTCAAAGCGAGCGTGAAAAGACACTAGCACGACAAGCAGAAGGAATCGCAGTTGCTAAAGCCAGAGGAAAGCACTTAGGTAGACCGCAATTAAACCTTAACACTTTGAGCAAGCAACAAAAAGCAGACTTGGAAGCCAACTATCAAGCTTGGGAATCTAAAGAATTGCCAGGTGTTCAGTTTATGGAAATCTTAAAGCTAAAAAAGAACTCCTTCTATAAGATTATTAAGGAATATAGAGAAACGCTTTAAGAGAAAAAAGTTGATTTATAGGGGTTTTCTGTATGTTCAATCATTACAGATAGCCCCTTAAAATATAGATTTTAATGAGCTGAGTGAAGCTGTTATGAAGGTGTCAGATGGCTTGTTTGAGGTCACGGGAGAGCTAGAACAAGCCGTTACAAGTCGAGTTGATAATTGGTCAGTGTAGGTAGAAAGTTTGTCACAGAGCCATTTCAAGTGTTATTTGGCAAGTCTTAGGTAGGGGGTGTTTTCCGATAATTTGATGATGATGAATGAAGAATCTAAGCTACCTACTACACGCACACCATTTGGAAAAATGAAGCGATACGTGAACAACTTTATAAAGTTGAAGTATATTAGAGTCACTGATGCTGAAATCAATAGCACAATGGAAGGTTCTTACTTTAATTGTGAGTGTAACTTATAGAAATTAATGGTAATGGGTATAAACTATGAGCTATTAATATTTAATAAATCCCCTAAAATATTACTACAAACTTTTTTGTGTGTTAAAATATGGTTAATAGTAAATGTAAATATATATGGGGGTTTATCGATGGATGTTCAAACTCGTATTAATCAAATTGAAGGTCTAAAAGATTCAGTACAATGTATACCTAATGGAGATTTTAATGAGGTAAAAAAAGTAAAGCATATTTCAGATTTAAAATTACATTCTTTACTAGAGCAAAGCAGTGCAGATAAATTGTATGGACAAATTGCAAATTTAAATTTTAACTTTATGGGTATTAGAGTGGTTGGGAATGATTACTCGGACAGACAGTATAATAGTTTTGAGAAAGCTAGAAATAGTTTCTTAGCTATTTTAGACACCGCTATTGAAGAGATAAAAGTTAAGGAGGAATTAGAACAATTTATTTCAGAAAAAGAAGATGAGACTTCTCAAGTCGCAGTAAAAGAGGTTCAGAATGACAGGATATTTTTAGTTCATGGGCATGATAGAGAACTTCTATTGGAGGTTGATAGATTTATAAGAAAACTATCATTATCCCCTGTTATTTTAAGTGAAGCTGATGATGATGGGCAAACAATCATTGAAAAGTTTGAAAGAGAAACACAGGACACAAAGTTTGCAATTATTCTGAGTAGTCCTGATGATTGTGGTTATTCGGTAGTAGATGGAAGTGACAAAATCAAATATAGAGCTAGGCAAAATGTGATATTTGAAATGGGTTATTTTGTTGGCAAACTTGGAAGGGAAAGGACTCTAACAATTCTTAAGGGAGAATTAGAACTACCTAATGATATACAAGGAGTAATTTACAAGAAAAATACAGAAGATTGGCAACCATATTTAGCGAAAAAGCTATCCAAATTAGGCTACAATGTGAACCCTGATTGGTGGAAGTAACATCATTCTTTTAAATAAGTTAAAGCAGGGAGCATACAGAAATTGATATGCTCTTTTATGCGTATTTCGGGGATAGCTTGAAATAGCGAAGGTTACACTTAGACAATTTTTAAGAAGAAAGAGCGGTTTATCAGGCTTTTGAATCAGCTCATTCAAACTTGATAATACAGGTAAAATCATCGTTTTATTTTGAGTGTGACACAGAGTGATAGAGGCTTGCTAGAGGGGGCTAGCAGGCTCGTAGCGTGTCCCTTGAAGCTGAGTTGATAGATTAGTCAGTGGGGGTAGAATCGTGTTAGGTGAACTTGGGGTGCTACATGGTAAAGCTCAGATAGGGGGTATTTCCCGATATTTTGATGATGATGAATGAAGAATTGGAGCTACCTGCTACACGCACACCAAAAGGAAAATGAAGCGATGCGAGAGCAACCTTGTGAAATAAAAGTATATAGAAATCACTGATGAATTACGATACCCCAATTTGAGTTTCTACTATGTGTATCTTACCAATTTTCACACGAACGAAAAACAAGCCAATATGATGTAATTTTTACGGAAAATTCAAACAAATAATCTTGGAGGGATTGTTATTTGTAAAGAACTTAGTAAATTCCAAACGGTGTACTTGGATTCGATTTCATTAAAGCGTTTTTTATTAAGAGTAAAAGATACTAGTGCCTTTAATTTAATTACTTATACACTGATGAGAGATAGTTGTTTGATAATTTACCAAGTGAATAACGATATACTTGGTACAACTGATGGACTGCTTTTCCCTATAAAAGAATTTAGAAATAAAATTAAGCTATTTGATAAGGGAAAAAAGAGGATAAATCAAAGGAATTATGAGGAAATCCTAAAGCTTCACATTGAAGAATTTGGTCTCGAAACAGATAATCTAGGGTTTTATTTAAATGAGCATAGACAGACTGTAGGAAGTACCATTTATGTAGTAAATACTCTGAGAAGGATGCAAAACTTGAAGGAGATTGAAAAAGATGGGAAACCCCAAGTATATTATGTAGCTCACGAAGTTGGTGTTCAGTTACAGGAGATTATAGAAGGTTTAGAAATGGCTATTCCTGAACTTAGAAGATTTATTACTACTAAATCTTACTTTGAACATTCAGGGGAGTTTGAAATTGAGAATAAAGATATTAATCATACTAGGCTATTCAATGGGAATGAGGAAGAGAATGTATTTAAATATAGACTACTTCTAATTTTACAAGAATGTTTTGCTGTAATGTGGATTAGTGAGAACTATGATTCAAGAATAATTGACCGAGATTTTGTAGATGATTATTTTCTGTATCGTTTTATTACTATCCGTATGGACAGTATTATTGATTCTCTGATTAATTTAAAGAAGTTTTCTATTTCTCAGTTTGAAGAGTTAGTTAATAGTACACAAGGAGAATTATCTATAGCACTTGAAGAATATATGCTCTATAGTTTTGAGAAGGTATCTGAACTTCGAAATACAATACATTATGATGATATGAAAAACTTTTATGATTACTTTATAGAGGATGAAGTGATAGTTAATATGCCTGAAATTTTGAATCTAAATAGAATGATTTTTGAATGTATCGAGGGGTTCTTGGGTATTTCAAATATCCCATCTCAATATTAATAGGTTATAAGTTTTCAAGGATAATCGAACCAAGTTCGTAAGCATGAGAAAATCATTCAAATTAACTGCATATTGTAACATATAAAGGGAGTTATAATGGCTCTCTTTTTTGTTTACTAAGAGTGAATAATTATTATTTTAAGTGCGCTAATGTGAGTATGGCGGAAGGCTACCGCAAGCTCATAGAATGACTTGTGAACGCTCCTATGAAGCCAAACGAACAATTGGTTAGGTTAGTTCCAATGAGCGTACACAGCAAACTCAAGTGTTAAGGAAGCAATAGAATAAGAGTAGCAAAGAAGCGAGATAACTAAGTGTTTATCTCGTTTTTATGTACTATAAATTTAAGTTTGAGGTATAATTTTGAAAACCAAGAAAATATTTAGAGTAATCAAGAATATTTTGTGTGAGGAGTTTGTTTATGGGGAATAAGACTATTACAATTCCTAAAATGGAAACCGTTGACATTAATCAAAGTGTTGTAATCTATGAAGGTGAATATGATTTAAAACTTAAAGAGAATAAAATTCAGGTTTGTGGTTTAATAACTTTAAATTGGTTGCCTACACCAAACGTGGAATTTGAAGGTAAAGTTATTGATGGTACAAAAAAAATTAAAGAGTTTATGGCAAGTAACGAAGTCGAGATTATTTTGCCAAACGGATTACAAGGTAAGGCACTTTTGACTTCAATTGATTTAATTACTATTAATATTTCAGGTGTTATAAATTCAGAATTAAATTCAAAAGTGGTTGATTCAAGAGTTGAAAAACTTAATTTTGCGTTAGTTAACTTTAGAAATAATTATGGGATGTTCATTGAACATTCTAATAGAGATTATAGTGGCAGGTTACTATTTGAGTATGGAGATTTTGAAATTAAAATTGATAAAAGACACAATTATAAAGGGATATATAATGACTTAAAAAAAATAGGTGGGTATAGCATAACTCACTTCGCAGAATTTAAAAGGAAAGATAACCAAATTTTTGATAGTGAAGAAGTATCTAATATTATAGAAGCATTAATATGGTTGTTATCTTTTTCATGCGGAAGGCAAGTTGGTTTTTGTTATACTGTGGGAGTAAAAAACTGTGAGAATGTATATGAACAATATCAAGCTCCTATAATAGATACTTGGAGAGATATTCCAAATTGGTATCCAATTAGAGAGGTATATAATAATTTAAATCATATTTTTGGAGAGTTAGTTGATAAATTACATGATGAACTTTGGGAAAAAGTTCTTAAAAATATATTTACTTGGTATTTTGATGGATTGAGGTCTACATATATAGAAAATAAAATTGTTTCTATTCAAATTGCACTTGAAAATATAGCTTGGACTTATATTGTTTTAGACAAAAAAGTTATGGAAGGAAATAAATTTGAAAAGAAAATAAATGCTTCAAAGAAAATTAGATTACTTTTAAAAGAATTGAACATACCGAGTGAAATTCCTGAAATTTCGGATTTGAAATCAATTTCAAATGCATATGATGATGGTTCTCATCTATTCACTGCTTTTAGAAATGACATTGTACATCCAAAAAAGAAAGTTAAAGTTGATGATGAAAATTGGGAAATAAAATATTGGGTTTGGAAATTAGGAGTAAAATATTTAGAATTAAGTATATTAAGGATTTTAGGTTATGAAGGAAAGTATTATAACTTCTTAAAAGATGAAAAAAATTATCTTAATTATTTAGATGTTGTTCCGTGGTCAAGTGAAGATAAATACAAAGTACTTATTACGAATGAAAAATAAAAATTATAGACAGTTAAATTCGTATTATTACTTGTTGGTCAGGTAGAGTATCTTCCTATTAATATGTGACCTGTTGCACTCACAAGAAATTGAAGTTGCGAACGAAACGACTTGATGAATAGCGTCTAGCGTTCAACTTTTAAAAATGCTATTCTATTTAATAGAAGGTGATAGTATTGCGTTCTGAAATCATTCTATTCTTAAATATTCGTTTAACGCTTGTTCTGTAAAGGTTTCTGAGCTTTGTAAGATGTTCTTAAATCTTTATGGAACAACAATTCCATTCCACCAAGCATTAATGAACAATGACGTTTTCAAATCAGCGCAATTCAATACGAAGTTCCTAGAAGAGAATGATGTTTTGGGGACAAGCAAGTAATTGATTTGTTAACAACGGAATAGAACCTTAACGTCTATTTCTTACACCTTCTGACTTTACTAGTCAGGAGGTTTTTTATTTGTCTAAAATTAATTAGCGTTCAGGCTTATTGATGTAACAGTATTGACACCTTTTATGAAGCATGTTATTTGGGTGTGCTATAATCAAATTTGTGAAGAAATGTACACTAACGGTGAAGTACGGTTAAGGGGGCGGATGATGGATAACCAATATGTCGTAGGCTGGGGTACGTTGGCATTGATAAATGCTGCACTTGCACAAGGGAAGAATAGAACGGGGTTAAATTGGTTTTTACTTTCTCTTGTATTAGGTCCATTGGCAACATTAATTTTGTTATTTGTTGAAAAGAGACAGTAACACTACATATTCACAATAATTGATATAAGTTAATAAAGTGAGAAGCGTGGTAATGTAGACTCCCGCATGTTCAACAATTGGGTATTTTATAAATGTAAGTCGATTATAGATCGGCTTATTTTTTATATACTTTGTACTTATTAACGCTTAAATTGGTGCATTATAGAAAGTAGTAGGTGATAAAATCAACGTCAGGTTTCCATGCGAAAACTGACTAGTAGGAGGATTCAATCTTAAATTGGTTAATTTGCAATGAGGGAGGACAAAAAATTCATTTGTGAGGTAGCGGCTGTTTTAGCTTTTTCTACACTATTATCGCCTACATTATTGACATTAGCAAATTATGAATCTAACCTAGAGTTAACTTTAGAATATAGTTTAGGGGGATAATTTAATTTGAATATTCTTCTTAGTGTTCTATTAGTTATGGTTTATGTCGGGCTTATGTATTTTATTTTTGGGCTTTTAATGAAATTTATGAAACGGAAGAGTTCTGATTTCATTGTGCAAATTTTACCCGGATGGATTTTAATAATGGTATCAAGTAGTGGTGTATTTTTATTAATTCCAGATTATTTAACATATCAAAAAATTTTCAGACTAATATTGTTTACTTCTATTGGAGTTTGTATTATTTCGTTATTTTTATTAATTGTGGTGAAAAAGATCAGTTTAAATAAATACAATACTATTATTTTGAAATTGAAAGCAAATAGGGTATAAAATAAGGGATAATTCTTCACTTTTCATTTTATCGAGAGGTTATTTGAATTTATCGAATAAAATTTTGGATTTATCACCCAACTTTTTAAGTTTATCGACATACACCTGTCCCAAATAAATTAAAGCGGCTTTACGAAGCCAAACCTTCCTTTTTATAGTATAATAAGCGTAAGTACAGCATTTGTTTGTGATGTGTAAGGGAAAGGATGATATTTGTATGGCAGAGAAAGTAGGACAATCTTTCGTACAACCAACGCCTTCTGGAAAAGAAGAACTTGGGAAAATTGAAGTAGCGGCGGAAGTAATCGAGGTTGTTGCTGGAATCGCAGTGAACGAGGTAGAAGGGGTCGCTGCAACTCGTGGTAATATTGCTACAGGTGTAGTAGAACGCTTTGGCAAAAAAGTTCACAATAAAGGCATTAAATCGGGTGTTACTGAAACTGGTGAGATTGCCATTGATGTATTTTGCTCTGTAAAATACGGCTATACAATCCCGAAAGTGGCGAAGGAAGTACAATCTCAAATTCGCCAAGCGATTTTTAATATGACAGCACTTGAAACAGCTGAAGTGAATGTTCACATTACAGGTATTCACTTTGAAAAAGAAGAAGTAGCTGTACAAGACTAAAAAAGAAGGATTGCCTATAGGGCAATCCTTCTTTTTAACATTGTTAACGGAAATTGATCAGCAGTGATTAGTATCGCTACTTTATTATATTTCAATATGCTTTGGCTTTCTCCAGAAAAAAGCAAGTATTACGCCGATTGTTAAAACAATTGTCGCAAAGTAATATGGATAGTTTAAATTAATATCGAATAACACCCCGCCTAAAATAGGACCAAAGATATTACCAAGACTTGTAAACATGGAGTTCATGCCACCGACGAATCCTTGTTCATTACCAGCGATTTTCGATAAATAAGAGGTAACAGCAGGACGTATTAAATCGAAGCCGACGAAAATAAAGAATGTGACAAATAATATTGCGAAATAGTGGCTAACAATGGTCATAGCAAAGGTTAAAACAGCAGATAGGATGAGCGAATAACGAATAAGATTGATTTCGCCCATTTTCTTTGTCAGCCCATCGAATAGCACTAACTGAGCAAGTGCCCCGACTACCCCACTTCCTGTAATAATAATCGCTATATCCGAAGGTGTAAATGCGAATTTATGATCCACAAATAGGCTAAATAACGATTCAAATGCAGCTAAACCAAATGATAGTACGAAAATAAGTACGAATGGAATAAGGTATAGCGGGCTAAAAATACGCTTCACACTTCCTAAAATTGATGGTGCAGATTCTGCATCATCTGAAGCACGTGTCGGTTCTTTTAACAAAATAAATGACAAGATACCTGCTAAAATTCCAAGTATACCAGCAGCGAAAAATGGTATGCGTGTTCCGAATTCTGCCAAAAATCCACCGATACCAGGTCCGATAATAAAGCCAGTACTAATCGCTGCACTCATATAACCCAGTGCCTTTGGACGTTGTGATAATGTTGTGATATCAGCGATATAAGCAGTCACCGCCGGCATAATGAAGGCAGCACTTACACCACCAAGCATACGTGAGATAAAGAGTATTTCAACTGTGCGTCCGAGCCCGAATAACAGCTCTGAAAAACCGAATATAAAAAGACCCGCAACGATCATAATTTTCCGGCCAATATTATCCACCATTTTACCTGAAATCGGTGACACTATAAGTTGAGTAATAGCAAATGCCGCCACCATATAACCAACGACTGAGCCTGAAATTTTCAGCTCATTCATGATTGTAGGTAGTACGGGTATAACTAAACCAATACCTAAAAAGGCAATGAATAAATTCGATAATAAAATACTTAAGGTTAAAATTTGTTTCTTATTCATATTGTTCTCCTTCAATCTTTCCCGATACATGTATCTAAATCTACTAGAATCTTTCCACGTAATACAATAAACCCTATAGTAACTATAGGGTCAAAAGATTTGTTTTGATTTTTTTTAGTTTTTTTATCAGTGTGGAAGTCTTAGTTCGCAGTTATACAAAGTGGCGCAATAATTTTTGAATCATAAATTTCTTTTCAGATTTCTTGTTGTTTCTTTACAATCGTGTTCAATCATAAATTGCTTCCATTAGTAATTCCTAAGAAGTTTTTTATCGCATCAAAACGAATTTTATGTTTACAATCCTCGCAGTAAAATAAACGGGATTTGCGTTCTTTGCATTGCTTATATTGTTCCTCGCCTTCATATAACTTGAATGTTCTTTTGCAGCTTGTACACGTAACTTCATAATGCATAATGGACACCTCAAAAGATGAAATTATTTTCCTTAATTATAACATTCTTGTTATTTAAACAATAATGGTGGATTTTCATTTTTCTACACTTAATTTAGTAAAGTTGATTGAAGGGTGTAAAATAAGCAAAAAGTTGCTTGAAAAAGGTATCAGATTATTGAAAACTTGCTTGAATTCGTGTTTCGCGTACAAATTTATGCTATTATAAACCTTAATGCCACTTAAGAAGGAGAGCTTTACATGAAACGACATGAAGCACGCGAAAAAGCGTTGCAAGTTTTGTTTCAGCTAGACAATACCGATCTAACAGTAGAAGAAGCAATGGGTCATATTAAAGGTCAACCAACAAATGTCTTCTACGAAAAGATTGTTACTGGAACAGTTGAACATTTAGAGAAAATTGATGCTACTTTAGAGCAGCATCTTGAAAAGTGGTCCCTTGCCCGTTTACCCAAAATTGAAAGAACGGTTTTACGTCTAGCTGTATACGAGATTTTATACATGCCAGAAACACCAAAAAGAGTAGTACTTAATGAAGCAATCGAGTTATGCAAAACATTTGGCGACGATGGCTCGTCGAAATTTGTTAATGGCGTACTTTCTAAATTTACAGAACAATAAAATGTGTTGAATTGGAAGGAGTAACTAAGGTCTATGTCAAGTGCAATTATTAATGGTAAAGAAATTGGTCAAGAAATTCGTAATTCAGTAGCAGAGCGAGTAACGCGTTTAAAAGAGCAAGGATTAACACCAGGCTTAGCGGTTGTTTTAGTAGGAGACAACCAAGCCTCGGCTACATATGTGAGAAATAAGCAAAAATCTTGTGAAGCCATTGGTATGTTTTCAGAGCTAATTAAACTACCAGAAGAAACTACGCAGGATGGATTATTAGCACAAATTGAATTATTAAATAATCGTGAAGATATTCATGGTATTTTAGTACAATTACCACTCCCAAAACATATTGATGAGGATACTGTTATTGCCACAATTGCTGTTGAAAAAGACGTTGATGGCTTCTCACCAGTAAGTGTTGGGAAAATGATGCTTGGCCAAGAAACATTTTTGCCTTGTACACCGTTTGGCGTAATGAAGCTTCTTGAATATTCAGGAATTGAAATAGCAGGAAAGCATGCGGTCATCGTGGGTCGTAGTCATATCGTTGGGAAACCAATGGGACAACTTCTTCTACAAAAGGATGCAACCGTTACATACACGCATTCCAAAACACCAAATTTACCTTCATTTACTAAACAAGCAGATATATTAATTGCGGCAGTTGGACGTGCAAACTTTATTACGAAGGAACATGTTAAAGAAGGCGCAGTTGTTATAGATGTTGGAATTAATCGTAATGAAAACAACAAGCTTTGCGGTGATGTTAACTTCAGTGAAGTCGATGGTATTGCTTCTCACATTACACCTGTACCAGGCGGTGTAGGACCAATGACAATTACTATGCTACTATTCAACACAGTTCAAGCAGCAGAAAATAAGCTTGCACATATAGTTAAGTTATAATTTTGAATGACTCTTTCATATGCAAAAAGCTATCTCAATATTTTTATTGAGGTAGCTTTTTTGCATTATTTTACTTTCCGGGTATTATTTATGAACTTTTCCGTTGCCTTCAACGTCTAATGTAACGTTTGGGTCATACATATTAATAGGGAGGTTTTTATGGAAAACATAGATTTAATACTTATAATCAAACATATCATTATCGGTCTTGTACAAGGATTTACTGAGCCAATTCCTGTATCATCGAGCGGACATGTTATGATTGCTAGCGAAATTCTTGGTCTTGGTGAGCAAGGTTTTACTTTTGCTATTTTAACGAACACAGCTTCTTTACTAGCTATTGTCTATATTTATCGAGAGGATATTGTCCGACTCATTACAAACTTTTTCCTGTATCTCAAAACAGGAAAGAATCGTTATAAAGCTGATTTCCGTTTTGCCGTTTTCATTGTGATTGGTTCTATTCCAGCAGGCGTTTTAGGTGTTTTATTAAGGGATGTTATTGCGGATAATGTTAGTATGACTACGATAGCACTTATGCTATTTGTGACAGGTATTGCCCTATGGCTAATCCGTAATATGCGTGGTACGAAAAAGGATGCGGATTTGACTGCAAAAGACGCCATTATTGTAGGTCTTGGTCAAGCTGTAGCTTTAACACCTGGCATTAGCCGTTCTGGAGCGACCATTATTTCAGCCATTGCAGTTGGTATGAAGCAGGAAACTGCTTTGCGATTTTCCTTCATGCTTTATATTCCTGTAAGTCTTGGAGGGGTTGTCCTTGGAATTTCAGATTTTTTAAATGAGCCAAATAAAGGTGTATTAGCAATTCCATACGCTTCGACATTTATTGTGACATTATTTATGACTTATTTTGCAATGCGTTGGTTTATGGGAATCATGAAAAGTGGCAAGCTTAGCTACTTTACATATTATTGCTTTCTTGTAGGTACTCTCTTATTAATATTTTATTAATTTAAAAAGGTCTCATAACTATAATTAGTTGTGAGGTTTTCTTGTTGTTGAAAAAATGAAATGGTAGGTATTCTTCGTGAATGTCTTAGCGTTTAAATGAGGAGGTTACTGACCGTTGCTCTGACAGTTCGATCCGTCGTTCCGGCAGTTCATACCGTCACTATGACAGATATATCCGTCGCTTCAGTTCCTTACCGTCGCTCAGGCGGTTCAATCCGTCGTTCCGGCAGTTCATACCGTCACTATGACAGATATATCCGTCGCTTCAGTTCCTTACCGTCACTCAGGCGATTCAATCCGTCGTTTCGACAGTTCATACCGTCACTATGACAGATATATCCGTCGCTTCAGTTCCTTACCGTCGCTCAGGCAGTTCAATCCGTCCCCTTGAAAGCGGCCAGCCGGAACGGAAATCAACCCCTCGCTTTGCCAGAAAGCTTTTGTTAAATTCCTGAATTTGTAAATCTGATACATTTTGCACAATCAGTCATTTCATTTTATGGAAGCTTTATTGAGGTAACTATTCAATAGAAATGTTATAGTAAGTTTTTCAATGGCATGAAAGACAGTCGTTTTTTCTAACGAAACTGCATTTTGGCACGTCAGGAGCAATAAAAAATGTTATGATAGGTGTAGTTTTGTGAAAAACTTGATTTTAGTAAAGGAGCCGAAAAAATGTCATCTGCTTCTTATTTAACTGTAAAAGCATTAACAAAATATATTAAACGGAAATTTGATGCTGATCCGCATTTACGTGAAGTCTATGTAAAGGGTGAGCTATCTAATGTCAAGATTCATCAATCAGGGCATATTTACTTTACATTAAAGGATGATGGAGCACGAATTGCGGCTACTATGTTTAAAACAGCAGCCACAAAATTAGCGTTTGAACCAAAGGAAGGTATGCAAGTATTTATCCGTGGAGATGTAAACGTTTATGAAGGCTACGGTACATATCAATTATATGTACAAGAAATGCAACCAGATGGAATTGGTAGCTTGTTTGTGGCCTTTAACCAGCTGAAAGAGCAGTTACAACAAGAAGGGCTTTTTAAACCTGAGTGGAAACAACCAATTCCAAGGTTTCCAGAAAAAATCGGTGTTTTAACGTCGACAACAGGTGCCGCCATTCGAGATATCTGTACAACATTAAAGAGACGCTATCCACTTGCTGAAGTTTTTATTTATCCAACCCTCGTACAGGGAGCACAAGCAGCGCCAAATATTGTTCACAATATTGAGCGAGCAAATATCGATGCGAGTTGCGATGTACTGATTGTTGGGCGTGGCGGTGGATCGATTGAGGATTTATGGGCATTTAATGAGGAAGCTGTTGCACGAGCGATTTTTGGAAGCCATATCCCTATTATTAGTGCAGTAGGTCATGAAACCGATACGACTATCGCGGATTATGTAGCTGATTTGCGCGCACCGACACCAACGGCAGCGGCTGAAATGGCTGTACCGGATCAACAAGATTTATTTCAACGGGTGCTTACACAAAAATCACAACTGCATCAAATTGTAAGAGCGCAACTTATGGCAGAACGTCAACGTCTAAATAAGCTCCAACAATCTTATCCGTTGTCAATGCCAGAACGCCTATATCGACCATTTACGGAAAGGCTAGCACAACTTGAATCGGGATTACAAAAAGCAATGCAGGTCGATTTGATGAAGAAAACAGCGCAGTTTCAACAATTACATAGTGCGGTAGAACAGCACTCGCCGAAAAAGGCATTAGCTTTCCATCAACGAGAGCTAGAAACTCACGTCCAACAATTAACTCGTGCTGCAACGCATTATGTATCGAAGCAAAAACAACAATTTGAGGCAACTGTCAGAACTTTAGAGGCATTGAATCCACTTGCCATTTTAACAAGGGGCTTCACAGTAGCTTATAAAGATCATCAAATGTTAAAATCATCAGCTGATGTAAAGCCACAGGATCAATTAACACTTTCCTTCCATGATGGAAAGGTTATTGCTGAAGTGGTTAAGATTTTGCCGAAAAATGAGGGGGAATAATTGTGGCAGAGAAACAACAAACTTTCGCAGAAGCAATGACGGCACTTGAAGAAATTGTTCGTCAGCTAGAGCAAGGTGATGTGCCGCTAGAAAACGCGATTGATTTATATAAACACGGAATGGAGCTATCACAATTTTGCCATAGCAAGCTTCAACATGCTGAGGAGCAGTTAATTTCTATTGTCCAAGAGACAGGTGAGACTACGGCATTTGATCCACTAAAGGGAGAGAACTAAGAAAATGAACGAGCAATTAAAACCTTTTATTGAAAGCAACATACCACAAGTTGAAGCTGAGATGTTTGCACTAGTTGAGAAAATTGATGCACCAGCCAATTTAAAAGAATCAATGCTTTATTCATTAAAAGCTGGAGGTAAACGTATTCGCCCTCTTTTCGTATTGGCTGTTCTTGAACTATACAATAAGAATTTGAAGGATGGTTTAACTGTAGGATCAGTTGTTGAAATCATTCATACGTATTCATTAATCCATGATGATTTACCAAGTATGGATAATGATGATTTCCGTAGAGGTAAGCCCACAAATCATAAAGTTTATGGGGAGGCATTAGCGACACTTGCAGGTGATGCATTGAATACACTTGCGTTTGGCATTTTAGCACGCATGGATGTATCAGCTGAAAAACGTATTGAGCTTGTCAATCTGCTAAGTGAAGCAGCTGGTGCAGAAGGTATGGTTGGTGGTCAAGTACTCGATATGGAAGGTGAAAAACGTCAGCTAAACTTAGCTGAGCTTGAGCATGTCCATATCAATAAAACGGGCGCTCTTTTACGATTTAGTATTGAAGCGGGAGCAGTGCTAGCTGATGTAACGCAAGAAAATCGGGAAACTTTAAAGGAATATGCGCATCATATCGGTCTTGCCTTCCAAATTCAAGACGATATTTTAGATATTGAGGGTACTACAGAAGAACTAGGTAAAACTGCTGGTAAAGATGTAGCAAATGATAAAAGCACATACCCAGCTCTGTTATCTTTAGATGGGGCAAAAGAAAAGCTTGCTGAGCATTATCAGCATGCCATTAACGCACTAGATAAATTGGAAGTAGATGCCAGCTTATTACGTGAGTTTGCAGCCTATATTGTACATCGTAAAAACTAGGGGAAAAACGAGGCGTTAACGGCACATAATATGCTAGAATAGGTGAGGGCGTTTGCAGATGTGCAAACAATAAAGTGTTCGTACTTTTAGCATGTTAATAACACTGTTATAATGGTGGAAACACAATTACGGTGAATAATTTATTGAAAAGGTGTGTGAGAAAGGTGGATTTAAATAAGGTAACTAGTCCAGCCTTTTTAAAAAGCTTAGATAAGAAGGGTCTTGAGCGACTTGCACAAGAAATTCGTACCTTCTTAATCGAAAAATGTTCTGTCACAGGTGGTCATATCGGACCGAACCTAGGTGTTGTGGAGCTTACGATTATGCTCCATAAAATGTTTGACAGTCCACAAGATAAGTTTTTATGGGATGTTGGCCACCAAGCTTACGTGCATAAAATTTTGACAGGTCGTGCAAATCAATTTGACACATTACGTCAGTTCAAAGGGCTTTGTGGTTTTCCAAAGCGTGTGGAGAGTGAACATGATGAGTGGGAGACAGGTCATAGCTCGACATCTTTGTCAGCAGCCATGGGTATGGCAGCAGCACGTGATATCAAAAATGAAAAGAACTTCGTGATACCAATTATTGGAGATGGAGCTTTAACTGGCGGTATGGCACTGGAGGCATTAAACCATATAGGCCATGCTAAAACAAATATGATTGTCATTTTAAACGATAATGAAATGTCAATCGCTCCAAACGTCGGAGCGTTACACAATGTATTAGGACGTCTTCGTACAGCCAAGGAATATTCAAAAGCAAAAGAAGAACTGGAAGCGCTCATTAATAAGATTCCTGTATTAGGTGGTAAGCTTGCTTCAACGGCTGAGCGCTTAAAAGATAGCTTAAAATATTTAGTGGTATCAGGTGTGTTCTTTGAGGAGCTAGGCTTCAAATATCTAGGACCGATCGATGGACATGATTTCGATGCTCTTGAGACAACATTATCACAAGCTAAAAAAGTAAAAGGCCCAGTGCTCGTTCATGTTATTACGAAAAAAGGCAAAGGATATAAACCTGCTGAAGATGATACAATTGGTAATTGGCACGGGACAGGTCCTTATAAAATTGAAAACGGTGCCTTTGTAAAGTCAGAGGCGAAAGGCCCAGCTTGGAGTAGTTTGATTGCTGAGACAGTTCACAAAATTGCCCATGAGGATAAACGAGTTGTCACAATTACTCCTGCAATGCCAGTGGGCTCGAAATTACAAGGTATCCAAAAGGATTTCCCAGAACGTTTCTTCGATGTAGGGATTGCTGAACAACATGCGGCAACGATGGCAGCAGGTCTAGCAACGCAAAAAATGAAGCCATTTTTAGCCATTTACTCAACATTCCTTCAACGTGCTTATGACCAAGTATTACATGATATCGCACGTCCAAACCTCAATGTCTTTATTGGCATTGACCGTGCAGGCTTAGTTGGTGCAGACGGTGAAACACATCAAGGCGTATTTGATATTGCATTCCTTCGTCATATACCAAATATGACAATTATGATGCCAAAAGATGAAAATGAAGGTCAGCATATGGTGAAAACAGCCATTGACTATGATGGCGGTCCAATTGCGTTACGTTATCCACGAGGTAATGGTATAGGCGTTCCGTTAGATGATGAGCTTATGACATTACCAATTGGAAGCTGGGAAGTGTTACGTGAAGGTAAGGATGCAACGATTTTAACCTTTGGTACGACGATTCCTATGGCAATGGAAGCAGCCACTATTCTAGCACAGCAAGGTGTAGAGATAGAAGTAGTCAATGCACGTTTCATTAAACCGATGGATGAGGATATGCTTCACCGTATATTAACAAGCCGTAAACCAATATTGACGATTGAAGAAGCTGTCCTACAAGGTGGTTTTGGTAGTGGTATATTAGAATTTGCCCATGACCATGGCTATTTAAGTGCAATAATCGATCGCATGGGAATACCTGATCATTTTATTGAGCATGGTAATGTAGATCAGCTACTCGCTGAAATTCATATGACAGCTGAGGATACAGTGGCACGTATGCATGTGTTACTTCAACAAAAACAGCAAGTAGGTTTGAATAAATAATGACAAAACAACCAAAAGAACGTGTAGACATTTTACTTGTAGAGCGTGGACTATGCGAAACGCGAGAAAAAGCAAAGCGCTCTATTATGGCAGGACTTGTTTTTTCTAATGAAACTCGCATCGATAAAGCGGGGGAAAAAATTGCTATAGATGCACCACTACAAGTCAAAGGCTCTGATTTAAAATATGTTAGTCGTGGCGGCTTGAAACTTGAGAAAGCGCTACAAATTTTTGATATGTCTGTAGAGGGGAAGCTAATGCTTGATATTGGCTCCTCTACAGGAGGGTTTACCGATTGCGCACTACAGCATGGTGCAAGACATGGTTATGCACTGGATGTTGGTTCCAACCAACTAGCATGGAAAATCCGATCTGATGAACGTGTAACTGTAATGGAAAAAACAAATTTCCGTTATACAACAGCGGCAGATTTATCAGAGGGCTTACCAGACTTTGCAACAATTGATGTTAGCTTTATTTCATTATCGCTTATTTTACCTGTCTTAAAAACATTGTTAATGCCAGGTGGCGATGTAATGGCACTGGTGAAGCCTCAGTTTGAAGCTGGGAAAGATAAAGTCGGTAAAAAAGGTATTGTTCGTGATAAAAAAGTACATTTAGAAGTTTTAGAAAAGACAGCTGCAATGGCGACAGAGGTTGGCTTTGTCGTTAAGGATGCTTCGTTTTCGCCAATTACAGGAGGCGAAGGAAATATTGAATTTTTATTCCATTTAGTGAATCCTATTGGTAATGAAGAAATTCCTGCATATACAGCTTTTAATGCACTCGTTGAAGAAGCGCATAGTGCACTAAAATAACACGTGCTCGTTTATAGAGCCGTGTTTTTTCTTGTGCTTTTATGTTTAAAATGGTAGTGTAAATATACAAATATCTAACTATTTATAAGAGGTGACCGATATGAACAAAGGACAGAGACATATACGAATTCGGGACATTATTGCCAATCATGAAATTGAAACACAAGATGATTTAGTCGATTTTTTAAAGGATGCAGGCTATAATGTGACACAAGCAACAGTATCACGTGATATTAAAGAACTCCATCTTGTTAAAGTACCTTTACAGGATGGACGCTATAAATATAGCTTGCCCGCAGACCAGCGTTTCAATCCTATACAAAAATTACACCGTGCGTTAGCCGATGCTTTTGTCAGCATTGACGGTGCATCACACTTTTTAGTAATGAAGGCTCTTCCGGGTAATGCCAATGCTATTGCATCACTACTTGACCATTTAGATTGGCCTGAAATTTTAGGTACTATTTCTGGAGACGATACTATTTTAATTATTTGTCGTAACGAAGATGAGCGTGAAAATACAAAAAATCGCTTATTAGACATGCTATAAAATAGCAGTGTAATTTGATACAGAGGTGACATTTTGTGTTAAGAGAGCTTAGTATTCGAAACTTTGCCATCATTGAGGATTTAACAGTTAGTTTTTCAGATGGTTTAACTGTTTTAACAGGTGAAACAGGTGCAGGAAAATCAATTATTATCGATGCAGTGCATTTACTTGCTGGCGGCCGAGGGAATTCGGAATTTATTCGTCATGGAGCTAAAAAGGCTGAATTAGGTGGTTTATTTCAAATTGCAAGTTCTGGGCATCCTGTTCATAAGAAACTTGAAGAGGCAGGCATTGAAATTGAAGAAGAAACCATTATTTTGCGCCGTGATTTAAATGATTCTGGAAAAAGTGTTTGTCGAGTAAATGGTAAACTTGTGCCATTATCTGTACTACGTGATATTGGGTCTAGTCTCATCGATATTCATGGACAGCATGAAAATCAAGAACTTATGGATGAGAAACAGCATATCTATTTGCTTGACCATTTTGCCGAGGAACAACTTACACCAATTCTAGAATTGTACAGTTCGCAATATGATGAATATCGTTCACTAAAAAAAGAATTAGCTTCGATTTCGATTGATGAACAGTTAATGGCGCAACGTATTGATTTGTACCAATTCCAAATGAAAGAGCTGGAGGAGGCCAATTTAAAACTTGGCGAGGAAGATGAGCTACTGGATGAACGTCGCCGTCTAATGAATTTCAATAAGATTTTCGAACGCTCGAGTGCAGCGTATGAAGCTATTCAAGGTGAATCAAAAGGCCTTGACTGGATTGGCAATGCAATGGGTGCTTTAGAGGATGCTGCGACTGTTGACGATCAATTTAAAGAGGCATCAGAATCCGTCACTACTGCATTTTATGCGTTACAGGATGCTGCCTACCAGGTCAAAAATGTCTTGGACGAATTAGAATTTGATCCTGCTCGTTTAAATGAGGTTGAGCAACGTTTAGCCTTATTACAAAATTTGAAGCGCAAATATGGCTCAACAGTTGAAGAGATTTTAGCGTATTACGATAAAATTAAAACAGAGCTAAATGAGCTTTTAAATCGAGACGAAATTTTGCAAGTAAAAGAACGAAAAGTACTGGAAATGGAAGCGGTACTAAATGAGCTTGCTGCAGAACTTTCTACTATACGAAAGGTTGCGGCACATAACTTAAGTGAAGCTATTATGGCCGAACTACGTGAATTACATATGGAAAAAGCAAAATTTATTGTTAATTTTGATGAATTGCCTTACTTTGATGCGAATGGTAAAGATCAAGTAATTTTTTATATTTCTACAAATGTAGGCGAGCCACCAAAATCTTTACCGAAAATTGCTTCTGGTGGAGAATTATCGCGTATGATGCTTGCGTTAAAGACGATTTTCTCATCCTCTAATGGCATAACATCTATTATTTTTGATGAGGTAGATACAGGTGTAAGTGGTCGTGTAGCGCAAGCAATCGCAGAAAAAATTGCAGCAGTATCCATTAACTCGCAAGTTTTATGTATTTCGCATTTACCGCAAGTGGCTGCGATGGCCGATCATCATTATTTTATTAAAAAAGAAGTCGAACATGATCGAACATTTACGTCATTGCTGGAAATAGATACGGATGCTCGTATTGAAGAAGTTAGTCGCATGATATCTGGAGCGGAAATTACAGATTTAACTTTGCAGCACGCAACAGAGCTCTTAAAAATGGCTAATGAACGAAAAAAACAAATGAGATAGCAAAGAATCCAGAAACAGCTCGTTGTTTCTGGGTTTTTTCTTTTTGCACAAATATTTACCGCTTATAAGAATGCCACAACAACACATAGTAAAAAGACAAAAACAAAAAGGAGGTGTCGTATGTATCGTCGTTGGCGTCAATTTGTCATTTTGCCTATGCTCATCGTTTTATTATTCATGCCCGTAAATGCTTTTGCTGCAAAAAAGCTTATTCCGATGGGCGAAGCAATTGGAATCCAACTTCATTTATCTCATGTATTTGTAGCGCATGATGTGCTATTAGCTTCCAATCAGTGGATGAAAGGAGGCGCTGTTATTGAAAAAATTAATGATATTACAGTAAAAACGCTTGCAGATGCCAAACAAGCTGTTGCTCGTCAAGGACAACAGAAATGGACGATAAAAAATGAAGGAAAAGAAGTGACACTTGATTTACAGGAGCAAGAAGCAGAACATGTTATTTCCTTTCTAAAAGATGAAACAGATGGAGTAGGAACATTGACATACATTGATCCAGAGACAAAAAATTACGGTGCGTTAGGCCACCAAATCGTTGATTCAACTTTACAAGAAGCCCCTATTTTCCATGCTGGCTCCATTTTTTTAGCTTCGATTCAACAAATTCGTAAAAGTATACCTGGCCAACCTGGCTATAAAATATCCTCCATTGAAAAACACCAGGATCGTTTAGGGAGTATAGATAAAAATACAGTTTATGGAATTTTTGGCCGTTGGGAAGACGGTTATCAACAAAGATTACCTAAAGCAATTGAAATTATGCATGAAAAGGATATAAAAACAGGGAAGGCTGAAATCTATACGGCGATCGAAGGCAGTAAGGTGGAAACTTTTTCAATTGAAATTACAAAGGTCGAAAATGAACGCCTTGAATTCATAGTAACTGACAAAAAGCTCATTGAAAAAACAGGCGGTATTTTGCAGGGGATGAGTGGCAGTCCTATCATTCAAGACGGTCGCTTTGTAGGTGCGGTTACACATATGTTTGTGGAGGAGCCGAAAAAAGGAGCAGCACTTACAGTAGCAGAAATGTTAAAAAAATCATCATAAACGAAGGAGCTGCCTAGAGGTAGCTCCATTCTTTCATGAAAATATCTTGTTCACCACGTATTTCGTTTATTTATGAAGCGATTAGCGATAGTTAAAAAAAACTGTAGTTTTATCTCAATTTTTTCACTAAAATAAATGGTATAAGCATTAGGTATTTATCATAACTTGTCGATATAAAAAGAAAGTATCGGACTACATACTCATTTTTGGAAATAGAAAAGGTTTTTAAAACAAAAATGTCGAAAATTCCACAGTGTGCAAAAAAATGCATTAGGGGATAGGTAACGCTTTGAGGTGATTCAAAGCAAAGTTCAAAAGGAGGAATATAAATGACAAAGGTTAAAGTAGCGATTGCAGATGATAATCGTGAGTTATTAAAAACGATGGAGCAGTATTTTCAAGGGCATCCTGAAATTGAAATAATTGCAACTGCTTCAAATGGGAAAGTTTGTTTACAAATGCTAGAGGAGTTCACTCCAGATATTTTACTTCTAGATATAATCATGCCACATCTTGATGGGTTAGCTGTTTTAGAGTCGATGTATCAAAATGAACGAATGTCATCAATTCAAGTTATTATGTTAACTGCTTTTGGTCAAGAAGATGTGATGAAACAGGCTGTAGACTTAGGTGCATCCTATTTCATGCTAAAGCCATTTGAATTTGATCAATTGGTTCAAAAGATCTTACATTGTGCTGGACAGAAGGCAACACTTCCTAAAAAGACAAGTGTTTTACAACCAGCGGCACCTCAAAAATTAAATCAACATCAATTAGACAGCACGATTACAGCCATTATTAAAGAAATTGGCGTTCCTGCACATATTAAAGGCTACTCATATTTGCGAGAGGCTATTCAGATGGTGTTCGAAGATATCGAGTTATTAGGCTCTGTGACGAAAATTTTATATCCAGAAATTGCTAAAAAATTTAACACAACGCCATCGCGAGTTGAACGTGCGATTCGTCATGCCATTGAAGTCGCATGGAATCGTGGCAATTATGAATCGATTTCGTCGATGTTTGGTTATACGGTCCATCATTTAAAATCGAAGCCGACAAATAGCGAATTCATCGCCATGATTGCAGACAAGATTCGCATTGATATGATGGCTAGTTAAACGACGACAAGCTTAGCGGAGAATGACCGATAAAACTTATTATTTATTGCAATTATACAGCTTATTTTATAACGCCTTTTTAGACAGTTTACGCCGACTGTTTGAGGGGGCGTATTTTTTTTGTCTAAAAATCGAAATTGACCGTTATATGTTTGGTTTGGTCTGTAAAAGGTCTTTCGCCTAAAACATTAAAATCGTATAAACAAACGCTTAGACTATTCATAAGGTTTCTCTTGGATAACTTTGAAATGGATGACGTTAAGAGTGTCAAGGTAGAGTATGTACGAGCTTATATACGTACAATCGAAGAAAGAGGCAAGTTCTAGGTAAGTGCCGATGAAACGCCCGTCAACTATCCAGAACGACGAGCAATTTTGATAAGTTCGTGAGTAAAACGACAATAGCGAATTGTGTACGTAATATAAAAGCGTTTTATTCGCAGTAATCCTTTGAAGGATTCAAAGAATGTTAAACCGGAGCGAAAAATCAAAGTTATGCTCGAAGATAATGAACTAAAACAGTTTTTCCGTTCAAATTCGATCAATACCGTGATTGTGTGAAATGGTGACGATTGATATTGAAAGTATTCGCACAGACTTTGAAGGCAATTTACATAAAATTTTTTTATCACATTTTGAAGGTACTACTACATGGATACGAATGAAGAATTGGAGAAAAAATGACACTGAGGCAGCAGTTGAACGTCTTAGATAGATTAGAAAATTTAGATTACCATTTGACAACCTTTAGAAATCGTTATATGACAGATGAACCTAGAGATATTCAAATTCCAATACCAATTGAAGTTGTACAAAAATTTAAAAAAGCGTCTGTGAGTATGGCTAAAACAACAGAGGTCGTTGAGGTCGTTTCTGAAATGAAAAATGCTGAAGAATTGAAATGCTGATTAAAAATATAGAGAATATTGAACGGAATAAATTTTAGAATACCTATTCTATGCCCATTTTGATTCAAGGTTCTATGTCGATATGGAATAGGCAAATAAGAATCAAATTGAGCATACTTTAGACCGTGACCTAACAGAAGATGAGATGTTGGTTATGAAGATATCCCTCTCGAATGGCTATTTTACTGGGGAAAAGACGGTATGAAGAAAGTATTGAGGAGACATGCTAAGAAATAAGGATATTCCAACCTAAATAAATCCGCCAGTTTTATTTGGTAGGTTATCTCATTAATTTCATAAGACTATCCTATATTAGTGGAAAATTAGGTATTGTAATACAACCGCATATGGAATAATATGAACCTTATGGAAAGGTTGGATATAAATGAATTTAAAGACTGCTAAAGAAGTTATTGAAGAACTACAAGTAACTATGAAATCACATATGTGTTCAGAAGAAAGAATGAAATTGGAAGTTTGGCTTAAAGAGTATTACATAGACGAACTAGTAAAAAAGAAAGTACTGATGAATTCGGATTGCTAGTCATTTAAAAAGGGTAGTCATTTAATATGGGGCACTTCTTCTCGGAGGTGTCCTTTAAATACCCAGCACTTCAAAGTATTCCTCCCACATTACCACCTACTATATTATAACTACGTAGTAAATTACATTGAATAGGAAGAGTGTATAGAGGAGAACAATTATATACTGAGGAGTAATAAAAATGACGAAAAATATTACAAACGAAAACTTAATGATAGAAATGCTGACAAATATTACAACTAGCATGGATGAAATGAAAACAGAAATGAATAAACGGTTTGATGAAACGAACCAACGGCTAGATGAAATTGAACAGCATCTTGCTAGGGTAGACCAGAATATCCATTTCTTAGCCGAAGAAATTGGGACGCTAAAGATGGTTATTCACAGACAACCAACACATGAAGAATCCCAACCTACAAAGCAAAAACTTGAAGTAAATGGACAAATGCCAGATGTGATCTTAAAGAACGCAGTACAGGAGATTAGCAGCTTGGAACATATCGAAGAACTATGGAATAATGTCCTGGCTCGAGTTGGACAAAAAATTTCTAAACCAAGCTTCGAAACGTGGATAAAGTCTACAAAATTACTGTCCTACAATGGTAGTGACTCAACTGTGACGATTACTGCGCCAAATTCGTTTGCTCGAGATTGGCTTGAAAATCATTATAGTCATTTGATTACAGGTATATTAACGGAGCTTACAGGTGAAGACTTGCTTATTAAGTTTGTTGTTCAAAAAAAACAGAATTAAGATATTTCGATTTAGTAGCGCTGATTATCTAAGCAAAAAGGCAAGAGTTTTACTGGAAAGAGCACAGCAAGAATCTGAAGCAAAAGTTAAGGGAACGAACAGCTGACTAAAACATTAAGATACTTACAAGATAAGGCTACAGCGCACGCTATCGAGTTAAACGCAATGAAGAATAAGTAGTTAAACAAAGTGTCCTTCGGGATGCTTTTTTTTTGTAAAAAAGGCAATTAACGGAGTTAGACAATGTAGATGTCTGAATATCTCCTATTAATTGATTCATTAATAGGATGTCATAATTATGTTATAAGCGGTTTTATTCGTGCATTTTCCCGGAAAGCTACACAAAAAGATTTAGTTGAAGAACAGGATGAACGAAATCGTCTTATAATGCTTAAAAGCAAAGCCAGAACATTAGATATTTTATTTTGGTGCCTTATCGTTATTATGATTGGTGGCCTTGTGGGGTATATCATTACTAAGAACATTGCATGGGGATTTATCTTTATTGTACTGGGGCTTTTAATTAGCTTCTATTGGATTGCATATTTAATTATCCTTGTATACTACGAGAAGCATGAATAGAGAGAAGCGAGTTGAACGTGCAATTCGTCATGCTATTGAAGTCGCATGGAATCTTGGCAATTATGAATCGATTTCGTCGATGTTTGGATATACGTCCATCACGAGTATATCAAGGTTGTCTGGTAAATCTAATTTAAATAACGTAGCGAAAATTATAACGCCTTTTTAGACAGTTTGCGCCGACTGTTTAAGGGGGCGTATTTTTTGTGTCTAAAAATCGAAATTGAGCTCTATATGTTGGATTTTTCGGTAAAAAGCTTAAAGAGCCTATTTTTTTAATTTGACTTACTGACGCTTGATGTTTAAATACCCAGTTTTACAATGAATTTATGGAAAAATAATCTCATATTTTAAATGGAGAACGGACATTTGGAGGGGGAATGAAGATGGGGTTATTTGATGGGATAATAGGGAATGCGAGTGAAGTAAATTTAGAAAAATTACGGGAAGAAGTTAAAGATTTATTAACGCCTAATGAAACAATTAAGCATGCCTATAAAATTATTAGAGACACTTTTATTTTTACGGATAAAAGACTTATCTTAATCGATAAACAAGGAGTAACTGGGAAGAAAACGCAATATCATTCAATTCCATATAAGAGTATTCTTCATTTTGCAGTTGAAACTGCGGGAACGTTTGATCTAGATGCAGAGTTGAAAATTTGGGTTTCAGGTAGTGAATTACCGATACAGAAAAACTTTAATAAATCAACTAACATATATAAAATTCAAAGTGTGTTAGCGGAATATGTATTAGGAAAGTGATGAAATTTAACGGTCAACAATACTGTTGGTCGTTTATTTTTGCTTGAACGTATATAATTCAATCAGGTGATAACATATGAAAAGCGTAAACTTACAACTTGACGAAAATAACTCGTTAGAAATAACGCAGATAGAAGAAAATTTATTTGAAGTGCGACTTGGAATTAATGGAAGAATCAGCATTTACTATATGACGCGTGAACAGCTCCTGAATTTCGATCAACTTGGCGCTCATATTCGCATTGAGGCTATTTTAGAGAATGACTCGTAGCCATAGTATTGAAGGCCTAGTGTATGTTTATAAAAATTATGACAGAAACAGTATCTATTATTTAAGTTAGTTAAAGATTTAGTGAATTTCCTGATTTTCAACAGTTGAATTTAAACAATTAAGGTAGCTGGATTATTATGATTGAGTAAAACCTTACCTTTTCATAGTATAAATCGACTAATATTGACGTGAAAATTAAAAGGATGTTTGAATGTATTACTTACAAAGTATGGGTAAATTCTTTCTTAGTAGTGACAATTGTCTCTAAACAAATGTAAATAGATTGTATATACTTACAGTTAGAGGGAAGGAGGAGGTAGCTTGATTCTAGTTCGAAATGATAAATTCGAAATAACGGAAGATAATGGCAAGGTATATTTGCTTACTTACAGTGCCGGTTTTCCATTAAAAGAATTTGATAGCATATTACGTAGTCATCCCCGACTTAAATTGTCGAATTTTTCGATATTAAAAAATGTCTTAGCAACAGAAGGCACAAGCCCTGTTGAAATTGGACGCTGGCTACCGAATGTTGAAGCAGAAACTGCACGGGATAAAATGTCTGCCTCAATATTTGTATATGAGACACATGATTATATTCTAAAGAATAAAGAGAAATTAACTCAACAAATTCTGGAAACAATCGAGAATGAAGGTATTGTTCATGGAATATTAGATTTTGATATTTCTAAGATTGAGCCAGGAAAAGCATTTTTAATTGCACAAGGAACACCACCTGTAGCAGGAACAGATGCACAAATTACATACTTACCTAAACCAGAGAGAAAGCCAGTAATTCGCGAAGATGGGAAAGCTGATTATTATGACATGAACTTTATTTCTGAAATTTCTGAGGGTTCATGGCTAGGCGAGAAAATCCCTGCGACATTAGGTAAACCAGGGGAAAATGTACTAGGCGAAATTATGTCTGCTGTACCAGGTCGTGATTTCCCTATACGATACGATAAAAAATCAGCTTATGAAGTCGAAGAGGATGGGAAAATTGTCATTCGTTCAAAAATAGCTGGTGTATTAGATGATGTTAAAGGCATGATCGGTGTTAATAGACATTTACCAATTAATGGGGACGTTGGCGTTGAAACAGGGAATCTCGAATTTAATGGCTCTTTAAGCATTAAAGGAACAGTTACATCAGGCTATACAGTCATTGCTACTGGAGATATTTCCATCGAGGGTGCTGAAGGTGTAAGCGGTGCCAAACTTATTAAATCCATTGAAGGCGACGTTTATATTCGTGGAGGGATTTTTGGTCTAGGCTCAACTCTTGTAGAGGCAGGTGGCAATATTTTCGTTAAGCATGTCAATGAGGCAAATTTAGTTGCAGCTGACAGCATTCATATAGGATTTTATGCATTGGGATCACAGCTCTCTGCACATTCAATCTTTGTGGACGAACGAAAAGGGAAAATTATTGGGGGCCGTGCAGTTGCCAAGAATACAATCGTCACTTCCATCTCGGGAAATCGTTTAGAGCGTCGAACTGACTTGATCATCGAAAGTGTTAATAAACAGGCAAGCTATTCTATTATGCAAGAGAAGGCAGCACAGCTTAAGTCGCTGCAATCAGAAATCTCTGAGCACGAGGGTAAAATTAAAAGCTTACTGCCACACCTTAACCAAATGTCTAAGGAACAGATAGCTACATTTGAGGAAACAAAACAAAGCTTAACAAAATTGAAAGCGGAAGCAGTGACAATTGATCGTGAGGTTAAGCTAATAGTGGATGAAATGCGTCATGCTGGAAAAGAGGAAATTATTGTGACGAAGGAAGCTCATCCTGGTACCTATATTCAAATTGGTAAAAAATCATCCTTATTAAGCAAGATGACAAATGGTAAATTTCTTATCGAATTCGGTGAGTTAAATGTCTAGTGAATCTTTCATTCCTGTATTTGCACATCGTGGGGCTTCAGCGTATGCACTTGAAAATACCTTGAAGGCTTTTGAAAAGGCATTAGAGCTAGGGGCAGATGGGATTGAATTAGATATCCAGCTTTCCAAAGAGGGCATTCCGGTTGTGTATCATGATCCAAAGCTGTCAAGATTGGTTGGCATCAATAAGCTTGTGAACGAATGTACTATAGAGGAGCTAGTAAGCTTTAAACTGGGGAAGCCGTGGAGGCGATTATTTTCAACGTATAAAATTCCGACGTTTGATGTAGTTTTAACATGGGCAAATTCACAACAGCTACCTCTTAATATCGAATTAAAATCAACAATCCTCGAAAATAAAAGCGCACTTATTCAAATGCTTGAAGGGCTTACTTTGCCTGTTGGCAGTCATTTTTCATCGTTTCACTATGAGCTTCTGGAGATTGTGAAACAATATAAGCCGGACTATGAAACAGCACTTATAGCAACAAAAAAATTAAAATGGGATTTGCTTAGTGATTACAAAGCCATTGACAGTGTTCATATGCACAAAAGGTATTATAAACCAAGATATTTAGAGGCCTGTGTAACAAGTGATAAAGCATGTCGTTTTTATGCAATTGATGGAGATGAAACATTTTTATTGAATCCGCATCCTTCTGTCATTGGTTGGATTACTGATTTTCCTGATAAAGTAATTGCGGAACAGCAACGTTAATCATTCTGATGAATGAAGATAAAAATAGCTATCCAAATAAGTCTGTTGAGACTTAATAGGATAGCTATTTTTATTTTTTTTGGAAGCGCGGAGCCACTTTTCCATTTTTTCGATCGCGGTGAAGTAAAAATCCTGCGAAAAAGCCAAAGCCTATAACAAAAAGAATAATGCCAACGACGAATTGTAGCCATAAAAATGGGAAAGGTGAGATGAGCTTACCAAATAATGTATCACGCATAAATTTAATGCCACCTGCAGCCATAAGACCTGGAATAAGCATTACAATAAATGCAACTAAACGAGCCATGCATGTCCCCCCTTATTCCTTAGTTTAATTGTACCTGTGGATATTGGAATGTCAAGGAAGGTTATAAAGCTAGGTACCCAACAACAAGTAAGATATAACTAGCAATTGTAACTGAATCTTTAGAAAATTCTTACTTAAATAAGAAAGTGTAATAATAGTTGCTAAATTGTGAATTTGTCAGTATTGTAAAAATAAATGGAGCAATATTATCCATTGTTAAACAATTTTAAACATTAAATATACTGAATTGGGATGGGCATTAGGGGATGCACTTTCCAAAGCAAAGGGGCGAGTTTTCATGGAAATCTTCAAGTATATGGAAAAGTATGATTATGAACAATTGGTATTTTGCCAAGATGAAGCATCAGGGTTAAAAGCGATTATCGCTATCCATGACACAACACTTGGACCAGCACTAGGCGGGGCACGTATGTGGACATATGCATCAGAAGAAAATGCGATAGAGGATGCATTACGTTTAGCAAGAGGGATGACCTATAAAAATGCTGCAGCTGGTTTAAACCTTGGCGGTGGAAAAACGGTTATTATCGGTGACCCATTTAAAGATAAAAATGAAGAGATGTTCCGCGCCCTTGGACGTTTCATCCAAGGGCTTAATGGTCGCTATATTACGGCAGAAGACGTCGGTACAACAGTGACAGATATGGATTTAATGCATGAGGAAACAAATTATGTAACGGGAATTTCTCCGGCTTTTGGTTCTTCAGGAAACCCATCTCCGGTAACTGCTTACGGTGTATACCTTGGAATGAAAGCAGCAGCAAAAGAAGCATTTGGATCTGATTCACTAGAGGGACGTACTATTTCTGTGCAAGGTCTAGGGAATGTAGCCTACAAGCTTTGCGAGTATTTACATAATGAAGGTGCAAAACTTGTTGTTACAGATATTAATCAAGGGGCAATTGATCGAGTTGTGAATGCTTTTGATGCGACCGCTGTGGCACCAGAGGAAATCTATTCACAGGATGTTGATATTTTCTCACCTTGTGCATTAGGAGCGATTTTAAATGATGAAACGATTCCGCAACTAAAAGCAAAGGTTGTCGCAGGTTCTGCCAATAACCAGCTACAAGATTCTCGCCATGGCGATTATTTACATGAATTAGGGATCGTTTATACACCTGATTATGTGATTAATGCAGGTGGAGTAATAAATGTAGCCGATGAATTATATGGATATAACCGTGAGCGTGCGATGAAGCGTGTTGAAGGCATTTATGATAGTATCGAAAAAATCTTCGAGATTTCTAAACGTGATGGTATACCGACATATGTAGCAGCTAATCGTTTAGCAGAAGAACGTATTGCTCGAGTATCAAAGTCTCGTAGTCAATTCCTAAAAAATGAAAAAAATATTTTACACGGTCGTTAAGAACCGCTTATTCGTTTAAAGAAGTCGCATTGTCGACTTCTTCTAACTTTATAGTAAATTAATAGTTTAAATGAATTCATTTAACTTAGGTACTAAAGGAACAAGATGCTTTAGCATTTTTCTCATAAGGGGGAATCCATATGGCTCAAAATTATGATGTTGTCATTTTAGGCGGAGGTACAGGTGGCTATGTTGCAGCAATTCGAGCTGCACAGCTGGGCTTAAAAACAGCTATTGTCGAACGTGAGCGCCTTGGTGGAACATGCTTGCATAAAGGCTGTATACCAAGTAAGGCCTTACTTCGAAGTGCAGAAGTGTATCGTATGGCAAATAAAACAGCCGCTGAATATGGTGTTGATATTGAAGGAGTTACATTGCAATTCGATAAAGTGCAGGCAAGGAAGCAAACGATTGTTGAGCAATTGAGCCAAGGTGTGAATACACTGATGAAAAAGGGCAAAATAGACGTTTATCAAGGAACAGGGCGAATTTTAGGACCGTCCATTTTCTCACCAATGCCTGGCACTATTTCAGTTGAAATGAACAATGGCGATGAAAATGAAATGCTAGTTCCAACAAATGTGGTCATTGCAACAGGATCAAAGCCAAGAGGAATGGCGGGATTAACGGTTGACGGTAAATATGTGATGAACTCTGATCATGCACTGGAAATGGAAAATCTGCCAAAGTCATTGTTAATTGTAGGCGGAGGAGTTATTGGAATTGAATGGGCTTCTATGCTTTGTGATTTTGGGGTTTACGTAACGATCATTGAATATGGGCCATCCATTTTACCTGCAGAGGATACGGATATTGTAAAAGAAGTAACAAAGCAGCTTGAAAAAAGGGGCGTCCGAATTGTGACAAACGCCCGCTTAGATTCGGGAACCTTTAAAATCGAAAATGATAACGTTTTCATTTCTGCAAAAGTTAATGATCAGGATGAATTATTTGAGGCTGATAAATTATTGCTTTGTGTTGGACGTGAAGCAAATACACAAGGTATTGGATTAGAAAATACAGAAATAGAAGTTGAGAATGGGTTTATCAAAGTTAATGATTCTTACCAAACAAAGGAATCACATATGTATGCCATTGGGGATGTTATCGGTGGCTTACAATTAGCTCATGTTGCTTCACACGAGGGGTTATCTGCTATTGAGCATATTGCAACAGGTAAAACTGAGGCACTTAATGTTCTAAATGTCCCAAAATGCGTTTATTCTTACCCTGAGGTTGCAAGTATTGGCTTAACAGAGAAGGCTGCTCGGGAGCAAGGTTACTCATTGAAGGTCGGTAAGTTTCCATTCAAGGCGATTGGAAAAGCGCTAGTAAATGGAGAGACGGATGGCTTTGTGAAAATTATTGCCGATGAAGGAACGAATGATATTTTGGGTATTCATATGGTAGGACCACATGTAACAGATTTAATTGGAGAAGCATCACTTGCTAAATTATTGGATGCAACGCCTTGGGAAGTTAGTCAGGCTATTCATCCACATCCGTCACTGAATGAGGTACTAGCGGAAGCAGCGTTAGCAGTAGATAATCGCGCCATTCATTTTTAACTTCTTTAAGCAGATGTTTTTTGTACCGAAAGCAAAGCGTCAGGTACAAGTGTTTTATGTAGCGAAAGCAAAGCGTCAGGTACAAGTGTTTTATGTAGCGAAAGTGAAGCGTCAGGTACAAGTGTTTTATGTAGCGAAAGCGAAGCGTCAGGTACAAGTGTTTTATGTAGCGAAAGCGAAGCGTCAGCTACAAGTGTTTTTGTAGCAAAAGTGAAACGTCGGAAAGGGGTGTTCGTATGCAAGGTGTTCAAATTAAGCATGAGGATTTAGGTTTATCAAATGAAGATGTACTTGCAATGTTCGAAACGATGTTAATGGCTAGAAGACTAGATGAACGTATGTGGTTATTAAACCGTTCTGGTAAAATTCCGTTTGTTATTTCTTGTCAGGGACAGGAGGCAGCACAAGTAGGGGCAGCCTTTGCTCTTGATAATAACAGAGATTATATTGCACCTTATTATCGTGATATGGGTGTTGTTTTACATTTTGGCATGACACCAAGAGAATTGATGTTATCCGCATTTGCTAAAGCAGAGGATCCAAACTCGGGTGGGCGTCAAATGCCAGGTCATTTTGGACAAAAGAAAAATCGTATTCTAACAGGCTCTTCGCCAGTTACTACACAAGTTCCCCACGCGGTGGGAGTAGCTCTAGCAGGGCGTCTACAAAAAGAAGATTTTATTTCTTTTGTTACGCTTGGTGAGGGCTCTTCTAACCAAGGTGATTTCCATGAGGGTGCGAATTTCGCTGGAGTGCATAAGCTTCCAGTAATTATAATGGTAGAGAATAATCAATACGCAATTTCTGTGCCAGTTGAACGTCAATTAGGCTGTGCGAAAGTGTCAGATCGCGGTATTGGCTATGGTATGCCAGGTGTTACTGTTGATGGGAAATGTCCGTTACAAGTCTATAAGGTTGTTAAAGAAGCAGCTGATCGCGCACGTAGTGGTGAAGGTCCTAGCTTAATAGAAACAGTGACTTATCGCTTAACGGCGCATTCTTCAGATGATGATGATCGTCAATACCGAACTGCCGAGGATATAGCAGAAGGAAAGGCAAAAGATCCAATTCTATTATTTGAAAAGTATCTAATGGATGCAGGAGTTATGACGGAAAAAATACGTGCTGAAATAGAAGAACGTGTCATGGCTGAGGTGAATGAAGCAACAGATTATGCAGAGGCTGCTCCATATGCAACACCAGAGCATGCTTTGGAATACGTATATGCACCAGCGGACGGAGGTGATGTGTAATGGCAGTGATGTCTTATATTGATGCGATTACATTAGCGATGAAGGAAGAGATGGAACGTGATGAGCGTGTTTTTATTTTAGGAGAGGACGTTGGTCGCAAAGGCGGAGTTTTCAAAGCAACAACAGGTCTTTACGAGCAATTTGGTGAACATCGGGTACTTGACACGCCTCTCGCAGAGAGTGCTATTGCTGGTGTTGGTATTGGTGCTGCGATGTATGGGATGCGCCCAATTGCTGAGATGCAATTCGCTGATTTCATTATGCCTGCCGTTAACCAAATTGTTTCTGAAGCAGCGAAAATCCGCTATCGTTCAAATAATGACTGGTCTTGCCCGATGGTTATACGTGCACCATTTGGCGGAGGTATTCATGGAGCGCTCTATCATTCGCAGTCTGTAGAGGCACTTTTTGCAGGAACTCCAGGGTTGAAAATTGTTATACCATCAACACCGTATGATGCAAAAGGCTTGTTAAAAGCAGCAATCCGCGATGAGGATCCAGTACTGTTTTTTGAGCATAAGCGTGCATATCGACTCATTAAAGGTGAAGTCCCAGTAGATGATTACACTTTGCCAATTGGTAAGGCAGATGTTAAGCGGGAAGGGGAAGATGTTACTGTCATTACGTATGGTTTAGCTGTCCATTTCGCATTACAAGCGGCAGAGCGCCTAGCGGCAGACGGTATTTCAGCCCATATTCTTGACCTACGCACTGTATACCCACTTGATAAAGAAGCAATCATTGAGGCGGCAAGTAAAACAGGCAAAGTTTTACTAGTTACCGAGGATAATAAAGAGGGCAGCATTATGAGTGAGGTTGCAGCAATCATTGCAGAGCATTGTTTATTTGAGCTCGATGCACCAATTCAGCGCCTTGCAGGACCAGATGTTCCAGCTATGCCGTATGCACCAACGATGGAAAAATATTTTATGATCAACCCTGATAAAGTAGAGCGTGCAATGCGGGAACTAGCTGCATTCTAATATAAAAGGATCTATTTCTGATATCCACTCATGTGGTAAATAGAAACTTTGAAAAGTTAAAATAAATGTGATTGTTTATCAACGTGTCATAGCCTAAAGCTTATTAATGTCACAGGTATTTTAAGGCTCTTCATCAAAAGTTCGGGATGACATTTCTTAAAACGTTATGTCATGTATATAAGTTGATTTCCGTTCCGACTGGACGCCCCTAGGAAAGCGCCCAGTCGGAACGGAAATCAACCCCACTTTATGGTGATGAGTATTTTATAAGGATGATAGTAATTTGATAGATACAATTACACCTAGGCATAATTGATGGGGGGAATAGATGATGGCTATTCAAAATATTACAATGCCACAGCTCGGCGAAAGTGTAACAGAAGGTACGATTGAAAAATGGCTTGTCAAGCCAGGCGATACTGTAAAAAAATATGATCCTCTAGCAGAAGTTGTAACAGATAAAGTAAATGCAGAAATTCCGTCTTCTTTTGAAGGCGTTATTACAGAGCTACTTGCAGAGGAGGG
Organism: Lysinibacillus sp. NPDC093190; assembly: GCF_050280425.1. Lineage (NCBI taxonomy): Bacteria > Bacillati > Bacillota > Bacilli > Caryophanales > Bacillaceae > Lysinibacillus > Lysinibacillus sp. NPDC093190. Next base: position 95,729 of record NZ_JBNNVG010000013.1, read on the forward strand.
GCAAACGTTACCGGTTGGTGCAGTCGTTTGTTCCGTTGAAATAGCAGGTGACAGTGAGTTGCCTCCTCCGCCTCCACCGAAAAAATCAGCGGTAAGTACGGCAATTTTAAATGCAGGTATACAAAAGAAACAGGAGACTCAGCAGCCAGCTACAGCTCCGATAGCATCGCAAAAAACAGTTCGACAGGATAAAGTACGTTATTCACCTGCTGTTCTTCGACTTGCACAAGAGTATGAAATTGCACTTGATCAAGTCACAGGTACTGGTGAAGGGGGACGTATTACAAGAAAAGATCTTATGAAACTGATTGCAGCAGGAAATGTGCCAACTTCTTTAGTTGAAACACCACCTGTAGTCGATTCAGCCGTTCCACAGTCAGCACCTGTTGCAGCACCTGCATCACAGGAAAATCCTAAATCAGCCACATCTGCACAACCAATTCAAGCAGGCGATATTGAGATTCCAGTAACGAAGGTGCGCCGTGCTATCGCTAATAATATGGTACGAAGCGTTCATGAAGTGCCGCATGCATGGATGATGATGGAAGTAGATGTTACAGATTTAGTAACATATCGTGATAGCATTAAGACAGAGTTTAAACAAAAAGAAGGCTTTAATATTACGTATTTTGCTTTCTTCGTAAAAGCCGTTGCTCAAGCCCTCAAGGAATTCCCAATGATGAATTCCATGTGGGCAGAGGACAAAATTATTCAAAAGCATGACATAAATATTTCCATTGCAGTCGCAACAGAAGATGCATTATTTGTTCCTGTTATAAAACACGCTGATGAAAAATCAATTAAAGGAATTGCGAAGGAAATTCATGAGCTTGCAGTGAAAGTTCGTGCAGGAAAACTGACAATGGATGATATAAAAGGTGGTACATTTACGGTCAATAATACGGGTGCATTCGGCTCCGTTCAGTCGATGGGCATCATTAATTACCCACAAGCGGCTATTCTGCAGGTGGAAAGTATTGTTAAAAAACCGGTTGTTTTACCTGGCGGAATGTTCGCTGCACGAGATATTGTGAATTTATGTTTATCTTTAGATCATCGTGTTCTTGATGGACTAGTATGTGGTAAATTCCTAAATAGAGTAAAAGAAATACTCGAAAATACAAATAAATCTTCAACGTCAGTCTACTGATGACTTGTCGGAAACCTGTTATATAACGGTTTCCGATTTTTTTTTGCTTTTCGAGTCGCAATTTGTCATGTAGAATAACAAATAGAAACTACTAAGGGGGGAAGCTGATTAAGCGTCCGCATGTCAAACAACATGAAAAATATTGAATTTGAAAAGCCGTCCTATTCAGAATGGCAAGATGCAGCAATCAAGGCTTTAAAAGGGAAACCATTCGAGTCTCTTTTAACGAAAACAAGTGAAGGTATTACATTAGAACCTCTTTATACCCAAGAAAGTTTAGTAGCAAAACTTGGTGAAGAACTTGATAAACAAGTTGCTACAATCCGTTCCCTACAAAATAACCAAGCATTTCAAGTGGCACAGCAAATATATGCTGATACTAGTGAAGCATTTTTTGCGCAACTTGATGATAGCTTAGCTCGAGGCAATGAAGTAGTAACAATTGATAGCCGTGTAAATTTTGAATGGACTGAAGAAATATTGGCACAATTAGCGATTTATTTCTCAGAATATTCGTTTAAAATTGTGGTTGAAAATTCAAATGACCCATTATTAGCAGTGTTCGACAAAATAGCAGTTAATCAGCGAGAAACTGTAAAAGGTTTCATCGTATCGAAAGACCCGATCTCTTTAAATGATTACCCGAGCGTGCGCTCAATCGGTGCAGACACATCGGTTTATCATAATGAAGGAGCAAACGCTGTGCAAGAGTTAGCATATGCACTTGCATTAGCCGCAAAATACGCAAATCAAGAAGAAAACTTTGAAGCGTTCGCGAAGAAATTTTATGTATCCTTTGCAGTTGATACACAGTTCTTTACAGAGATTGCAAAACTCCGTGCCTTTAAAGTACTTTGGAAAGCGTTCTCATCCGCTTATGGAGTATCTAATTGCGTAAAAGTTCCAACTATTGCTGAAACATCGTTAAGAAGCTTCTCGAAGCTGGATGTTTATGTAAACTTATTACGTTTAGCGAATGAAGCACTTTCTGGCTTAATTGGCGGTGCGGATGTCTTTACAGTTCACCCTCATGATGCATTAACGAAGCCAACAGATCAATCGGTTCGTATTGCACGAAATGTATCGTTAATCTTAAAAGAAGAAACAAATGTTTTAAAAGTTATAGACCCAGCTGGTGGCTCTTACTTTATTGAGTCATTAACAGCAGATTTTGTGAAAGAAGCTTGGGCATTATTCGTAGAAATTGAAGCAGCTGGAGGTATTGACGCTTACACTGCATCTGGCAAGCTTGCGGAGGAACTAGAAAAATCCTATCAAGCTCGTATCAAGGCGGTACAAACGCGTAAGCAATCATTAATCGGTACAAATATTTATGCTAATCCAGCAGATGTGCTTGAAAGCGAAACAAACCCAGCGTTTGCAGAAATTAAGCGCATTGCTAAACCTTTTGAGCAATTACGTGCGGAAATGACAGCAGCAAATGTGACAACAGGAATCTTAGCATTAGGTACACTAAAAAGCTCAAAACCACGTGCCGATTTCGTGTCAGGTTTCTTAAACACTGTAGGCCTAGTACCAGAAAAAAGCGAACCAGTTGCTACAGCTGAAGAAGCGTTAGCTTGGTTAAATGCTACAGAAGCAACATATGTGGTAATTGCAGGTAATGATGACGATACAAAAGAATTACTACCAGCAATTTTAGCAGGGGAACCAGCTAACGTAATTGTTGACGTTGCAGGTAAATTTAAAGACGAAGAAGAAGCTTGGTTAGCAAATGGCTTAAACGGCTTTATTTTTGCAGGACAGAACATCATCGAAAAGTTAAATTCAGTGTTCGCTAGCATGAAGGAGGTCCAACGATGAGCAAGCCAAATTTTAGTGCAGTAGAAATCGAAAAAGTTTTAGCAGCAGAAGCCCCTCAAGCGTCAGAAGAAAAATTCATGACCAATGAAGGTATCGAAATTAAAGATATATACACAAAAGAAGATATTAAAGAGGCAAAACATTTAAATGATGTTGCAGGTATTGCGCCAAATACACGTGGTCCATACCCTACTATGTATGTAGCTCGTCCTTGGACTGTTCGCCAATATGCTGGTTTCTCAACAGCTGAAGAATCAAATGCGTTCTACAAACGTAATCTAGCGATGGGTCAAAAGGGGCTTTCAGTTGCCTTTGACTTGGCAACTCACCGTGGCTATGACTCAGACCATCCTCGTGTAACAGGGGATGTTGGTAAAGCCGGAGTAGCGATTGACTCTGTAGAAGATATGAAAATTTTATTCGACCAAATTCCTTTGGATCAAATGTCAGTGTCTATGACAATGAATGGTGCTGTATTACCAGTTCTTGCATTCTATATCGTTGCTGCTGAAGAGCAAGGCGTTACACCAGACCAATTAGCGGGTACGATTCAAAACGACATTTTAAAAGAATACATGGTTCGTAACACATATATTTATCCACCAGCAATGTCAATGAAAATTATTGCAGATATTTTTGAATATACAGCGAAATATATGCCGAAATTTAACTCAATTTCGATCTCTGGTTACCATATTCAAGAAGCGGGAGCAACAAATGACATCGAGCTTGCTTATACATTAGCAGATGGTCTTGAATATGTTCGTACAGGGCTAAAAGCTGGAATCGATATTGATGCCTTTGCACCGCGTTTATCATTCTTCTGGGCAATCGGTATGAACTATTACATGGAAGTTGCAAAAATGCGTGCTGCCCGCCGAATTTGGGCACAAATGATGTCAACGTTTAATCCAAAAAACCCTAAGACATTGGCACTTCGTACACACTCACAAACATCTGGTTGGTCTTTAACAGAGCAAGATCCATTTAACAATGTGACACGTACATTAATCGAAGCGAATGCGTCTTCAATGGGGCATACGCAGTCTCTGCATACAAATGCACTTGATGAAGCGATTGCTCTACCAACAGATTTCTCTGCGCGTATTGCACGTAATACACAGCTGTTCCTACAAGAAGAAACGGCAATGACAAAAGTCATTGATCCATGGGGCGGTTCGTACTATGTGGAAAAATTAACAGACGAAATTACAAAATCTGCGTGGGCATTAATTGAAGAAATCGAAGAACTTGGCGGTATGGCGAAAGCGATTGAAACAGGTCTTCCAAAAATGAAAGTTGAGGAAGCTGCGGCAAAACGTCAAGCAAAAATCGACTCTAAAACAGAAACGATCGTTGGTGTAAATAAATATCGTTTAGAAAAAGAAGAACCTATCGACATTCTTGATATTGATAATACATTAGTTCGTCAAAAGCAAATTGAACGTTTAGAAGCAATGAAGGCAGCTCGTGATGAAGCAGAAGTACAAAAACATCTAGCTCGATTAACGAAAGCGGCGCAAGATGGTGAAGAAAACTTATTAGCAATAGCAGTTGATGCAGCGCGTGCTCGTGCTTCTTTAGGTGAAATTTCTGATGCAATCGAAGTTGTTTCAGGTCGCCATAAGGCAGTAATTCGTTCAATCTCTGGCGTTTACTCTGCAAACTTCTCAGATGAAGAGCAAATTGTTGAAATGAAACAAATGACAGAGGAATTCCTTGAAAATGAAGGTCGTCGCCCACGTATTTTAGTAGCGAAAATGGGACAAGATGGACATGACCGTGGTGCGAAGGTTGTGGCAACAGGATATGCTGACTTAGGCTTTGACGTAGATATTTCACCATTATTTATGACACCTGCTGAAGCAGCTCAAATGGCTGTGGAAAACGATGTTCATGTCATTGGTGTATCTTCATTAGCTGCTGGTCATAAAACACTAGTTCCTGAATTAGTAGCAGAGCTAGAAAAACTGGGCCGCGAAGATATCATTATTATTGTTGGAGGCGTGATTCCAGCACAAGATTATGACTTCCTTTATGAAGCTGGCGCAGTAGCGATATTTGGACCTGGTACAGTAATTCCTGTATCGGCACAAAAGATTATTGAAGAGATTTACAAACGTTTAGGCTATGAGGAAGTGTCTGAATAATGGACAAAAACAAAGGAATGCCTGAAAGTGCGCTATTTGTTATGGACGGAGTAGAGGCAACTCACGACGGAATGCAATATGGTACACCGAAAAAATTCCGAAAGAAAAAAGCGGACAATTTAAACATACAGGAGCTTGCACGAGAAGTGCGTGCAAGCTCTCGTACACACTTGTCAAAAGCTATTACACTCATTGAAAGTTCAAATGCCACACATAAAGTGCAAGCACAGGAACTTTTACAAGAGCTTCTACCACATACAGGAAACAGTGTCCGTATTGGGATAACGGGTGTTCCTGGTGCGGGAAAGAGTTCGTTCATTGAGGCTTTCGGAACGATGCTTTGTGAGATGGGGAAAAAAGTGGCAGTCCTTGCGATTGATCCAAGCTCTTCTTTATCGGGAGGAAGTATATTAGGCGATAAAACTCGAATGGAGGAGCTCGTGAAAAAGCCTAATGCATTTGTTCGTCCCTCTCCATCAGCAGGTACCCTAGGGGGTGTTCATAAAAAAACACGTGAAACGATGCTTATTTGTGAAGCGGCTGGCTATGATGTCATTTTAATAGAAACAGTGGGTGTTGGACAAAGTGAAACGTATGTCCGTGGAATGGTTGATTTCTTCTTGCTGTTAGTTTTAACAGGTGCCGGAGACGAGCTTCAAGGCATGAAAAAGGGCATTATGGAGTTAGCGGATGCCATCGTTGTTCATAAGGCTGATGGTGATAATGTTCGTCTGGCTAAAAAAACGGTATCTGAGTATAAACAAATTTTACATTTCTTACAGCCTGCAACTCCAGGTTGGATGTCCACAGCAATGCCGGTAAGCTCGTGGGAAAAACGAGGTCTCGACAAAGTATGGAGTACAATAGGGGAGTTCAGACAAATCGTTGAGGTCAATAATTACTGGTCAATCAGACGTCAAAATCAGACAAAAGATTGGTTCCAATCGATGATTACCGACCATTTAATCGATATGTTTTATGGTAATCCAGAACGTAAAGCACAGGTGCAGCTTTTAGAACGTCAAATTTTAAATGGACAGCTGACAGTCACGCAAGGTGTAGATCGTTTGTTTAGCGATGAACAATCACAGAAATAATCCCTTTGATGTGAGCAACTAGGTGCACAAATTCGTCGCTAACTGCTATGATAGGAGATGTATGAGCGTCGAATATCTAAAGCTAGAAGTTTAGGATGACGCGAACTTGAAAGGAGCTATCGCTATATGAATATGGATTACGATTTATTTATGCAAGAAATTTTAAAAACAGCACGTGCAGAAATTGAGGGTGCTGGTTATGAGCAGCTTCGCTCGCCAGAAGCTGTTGAAGAGGCGTTTGCTCGTCCAGGTACAACATTAGTCATGGTAAACTCAGTATGTGGCTGTGCAGGCGGTATCGCACGTCCAGCAGCAGCACAATGCGTACATTACGATAAACGTCCAGACCACCTTGTTACGGTATTTGCTGGTCAAGACAAAGAAGCAACTGCAGCTGCCCGTTATCACTTCGGTGAAGATCATTTACCATCCTCCCCATCATTTGTGTTATTAAAGGATGGCCAAGTAGTAGCAGAAGTTGGACGCTATGAAATTGAAGGGCATGACCCAATGTCAGTAGTAACAAACATACAAGCAAACTTTGAGGAATACTGCGACGAACTTTAATTTTATTCATAGAGTTAAAAGAGAAGCTATTCTATAAGTAGGAAGCCCCGTAGCCAACATCTACGGAGGCTTACTACTTAGCCATGATAGTTGATCCCCGATTAGCAGGACTCCATAGATAACCTTCTTTTATATTCAATATACTAGTCAATTGACGTTCGAAATATTTTTAATATTGGCTAAATGATGCACCTAAAGTTCGAAATGAATAAAATTAACAGGTGTGTTGATTAGAAATATTGGGCATTATTGTGATGAAACCCTTTATTTTTCTAAAACTATATATTGGGGCTCATCACCAAAAGTTGTGGGGGACATTTGTAAAAACCTATTCAATGAATATTAGTTGAGTGAAGCGGCTCATCGGACGCCCCCAGGAAGCTTTGCTCTGTGCGAAAGCGAAGCGACAGCAACAAATGTTTTATCTGTGCGAAAGCGAAGCGACAGCAACAAATGTTTTATCTGTGCGAAAGCGAAGCGACAGCAACAACTGTTTTATCTGTGCGAAAGCGAAGCGACAGCAACAACTGTTTTATCTGTGCGAAAGCG
>NZ_JBNNVG010000013.1:103163-126701 GCF_050280425.1 Lysinibacillus sp. NPDC093190
AATGTTTTATCTGTGCGAAAGCGAAGCGACAGCAACAACTGTTTTATCTGTGCGAAAGCGAAGCGACAGCAACAACTGTTTTATCTGTGCGAAAGCGAAGCGACAGCAACAACTGTTTTATCTGTGCGAAAGCGTAGCGACAGCAACAACAAAGCGCCCAGCCGGAACGGAAATCAACCCCAAGTTATGGTGATGTGCCTATGTTTGTAGTGATATATAGCCTTCAACACGTTTGTATAATTAGAGTACTGAAAGATAGGAGGCAGTCGACTTGAAGAAGTTTTCAATCGGCTATCGTACATTAAAAACGGCATTTGGTGCAGCAATCGCTATTGCCATTGCCCAATACTTTGAATTAGCTTCTTATGCATCTGCTGGTATTCTAACAATATTATGTGTACAGCCAACGAAGAAAAAATCTCTTCATGCGGCTTATACACGATTTGTCGCAAGTATTATCGCAATGTTTTATGCATTTTTGAGCTTTGAGCTATTTTCCTATCATCCGCTTACATTGGCATGTATGCTGATCATTTTTATACCAACAATTGTGTCATTAAAGGTAGCAGATGGCTTTGTCTCTAGTGCTGTTATTATTATGCATATTTATGCTGCTAAAAGCTTTTCATTGGCACTTGTTTATAATGAATTTGCATTAATGGCAATTGGTTATGGTACGGGAATAGCTATAAATATGTATATGCCAGACATTCAAAAGGAATTAAATTATTACCGAGTTAAAATTGAGGAACTTTACAGTAAGATATTTTTAGAAATTGCCAACTATTTAAGAGAAGGCGATACATTGTGGGACGGGCAGGAAATTATTGAAGCGATTAAAGCATTAAATAGTGCAAAATCCCTAGCATTTAAAGATGTTGAAAATCATTTTACGAGAAGAAAAAATGACTACTACATGTATTTTGATATGCGTGAACAGCAGCTAGAAATTATCGAAAGGGTTCTTCCGAAAATAACGGCACTTCCTGTTATAGTACAAGAGGCAGATATCGTTGCTGATTTTTTACTAGACCTTGGTGAGAATGTTCATTCTGGAAATACGGCCATTCATTTTAGAGAGAAGTTAGAGCAAGTAAAGCGAGATTTTGCCCAATTACCCTTACCGAAAAATCATGAGCAATTTCTAGCACAAGCGGCGCTTTATCAATTTATAGAGGAAATGGATCGATATTTAGAAATAAAGCAGTCTTTTAAGGGGTTAAAGGTAAAGAAAAAGCGCCCGCAGTAATGCGGACGCCTAGCCTTTCATTACACTATCATCGATAAGCCGAATGCTAGAGTTGAAATAACCATGATTGCGACCATAGTATAAACTACGATTTTTTGAAATTTTTTATTACTCATATGCTCGTTCGCTCCTTCTTTTCTTATAAATAGTTTAGCAAATCTGAAAAATTTCTCAAGTAGTAGAGTTTTGACGAAAAAGTCTGTAAAATAGATTATGTACCATAACAGAAGGAGATGTCACCATGGAGAAAGTAGATCATATTGGAATTGCAGTCCGCGATCTAGATGAACGCATTACATATTATACAGAAACTTTAGGCTTAAAGCTGCTAAAAGTGGAAGAAGTAGAATCTCAACAGGTTCGTGTTGCATTCATAGATGCGGGTAATGTAAAAATTGAGTTATTAGAACCGATGAGTGAAAAAAGTACTATTCACGGATATATCGAAAAACGTGGGGAAGGTATTCACCATGTAGCTTTCGGTGTAACAGGGATTCGTGAGCGTATGGCTGAGCTTCGTGAAAAAGGCGTACGTCTTTTATCTGAAGAGCCAGGACCAGGTGCTGGTGGTGCAGAGGTAGCTTTCATGCACCCGAAATCATCTTTCGGTGTGTTATATGAATTATGCGATAAAAGTGGAAAAGGGGATAAGTGATCAGTATGGATATGTTCGACAAAATTAATGACTTGTATGACCGTAAGACAGTAATTGAACTTGGTGGCGGCTATGAGCGCATCGAGAAGCAACATGATAAAGGCAAATTAACTGCCCGTGAGCGTATTGAATTATTACTAGACGAAGGTACATTTTTCGAGATCAACCCATTCATTACACACCGTACAGTAGACTTTGGCATGGACAAGATGGAAGGTCCTGGTGATGGTGTAGTAACTGGTTTCGGTAAAATTAACGGACGATCAGTATACTTATTCTCTCAAGACTTTACAGTATTTGGTGGAGCACTTGGTGAAATGCACGCAAAAAAAATGGCAACAGTGATGGATCTAGCTGCAAAAAATGGTACACCATTTATCGGTATTAATGATTCAGGTGGTGCTCGTATTCAAGAGGGTGTACTTTCACTTGATGGTTATGGCCATATTTTCTATCGTAATGCAATCTACTCTGGGGTAATACCACAAATCTCAGTTATCATGGGACCATGTGCTGGTGGGGCGGTATATTCTCCAGCAATTACAGACTTTATTCTAATGGTTGATAAAACATCTCAAATGTTTATTACAGGACCTAAAGTTATCGAAACGGTAACAGGTGAAAAAATCTCTGCTGAAGATTTAGGTGGTTCTAAAGTAAACAACGCTGTAAGTGGTAACGCACACTTCCGCGCACCATCTGAAGAAGAAGCAATCGATCAAATCAAGAAGCTATTAAGCTACTTACCACAAAACAATAAAGAAAAAGCTCCGCGCCATGCACGTCCAGAGGGCGATGACTATCGTCCAGAAATCGTGGATGCTGTACCAATTGAAACAACTCGTCCTTATGATGTACGTAGAGTTGTCGAGCAAATAGTGGACGAAGGCTCATTTATGGAAGTCCACTCAGAATTTGCGAAAAACGTAGTAGTTGGTTTTGCGCGTATTGCTGGTGAATCAGTGGGTCTTGTATGTAACCAGCCTAAAGTATTAGCTGGTGGGTTAGATATTGATTCTTCAGACAAGGCTGCTCGTTTCATTCGTACTTGTGATGCTTACAATATACCAATCATCACATTTGAAGACGTTTCTGGTTTCTTCCCAGGTGTTAAACAAGAGCATGGTGGTATCATCCGTCACGGAGCGAAAATCCTTTATGCGTACTCAGAAGCAACTGTACCAAAAATTACAGTGATTCTACGTAAAGCATACGGTGGTGCATACGTTGCCCTTAACTCTAAATCAATTGGGGCGGACTTAGTATTTGCTTGGCCTAACGCAGAAATTGCTGTTATGGGTGCGGCAGGTGCTGCTAACATTATCTTCGCACGCGAAATTGCAAAATCAGAAGATCCGGAAGCAACACGTGCTGCAAAAATTGAAGAATATAAAGAAAAATTCGCAAACCCATACGTTGCGGCATCTCGCGGTATGGTAGACGATGTTATCGATCCACGTGATACACGTATTAAGCTAATTCAAGGGCTTGATATGTTATCAAACAAACACGAAACACGTCCAGAGAAAAAGCACGGCAACATTCCTCTATAAAAATTGTACAAGCCTAGTATCCATTGGATTACTAGGCTTTTCTTTTTGACTTGAACTAACTTTAGATAATAAAAAATCTAGTCGAAATGACAGATAATTGAAACATATCCTCGTTTCATCCGTACATATATGTAAGAGGAGTTGAGATGAATGGAATGGAAACAATTACAAAAAGAGCAAGAGATGATTCATGCACAATTAAGAACTGTTAGTAGGCTAAGTGAACAAAAGGTTTTAATTGAAAAGCAAATCGAGCATGCACAACAGGAAACTTTCAAACATTCTAAAGCACTCAATCAAATTCGTTTGAAACTCGATAAGTTAGAAGGCTTTTCTTTTATGAATATGATTCGTACGTGGACAGGGCAACAAGATGAGCTACGAGCAGAAAAAATTGATAAAGCAGCCATTCTTGAATTAAAAATAAATGAAGCAAAGAAGATGGAAGTAGATTTGACAGATGATTTAGGGCAAATTAACACTATACTTACTCAAATTAATGAACAAGAGTTACAAGAAGCTTTAAGCCAGATAAATGCTAAAAAGAAAGGCTACTTACAAATACATAAGCCTGAACAGGCAAAAATGCTTGAACAATTAGCGCATGAAGAAATGTTAACGAAACAACTAATTACAGAGATAAAGGAAGCAGAAGAGGCTGGAGAAGCAGCGCTTACTAAGCTTGGACAAGCAGCAGAGTCCTTACATTCCGCAAATGGATACTCAACATGGGATACGTTCTTTGGTGGTGGGGTCATTGCTACACATTTAAAGCATGATGCACTTGATAAGTCCGAAAACTATCTTCACAATGCTCAAATTGCGTTACAACGCTTCCATAACGAACTACTGGATGTGCATGATATGTCAACAAAATCATTAGCAGTGGAAACAGATGGATTTGTAAAATTTGCGGACTATTTCTTTGATGATATTTTTTCAGCTTGGTCGGTCCATTCTAAAATATCTACCGCAAGAGAGCAGGTTTCTCGTGTGCAAGATGATGTACATAATACGCTTTTGCGTTTACAGGATAAACATAACAAGGCAGATGATTATTTGCAATCACTACAAAAAGAAAAAGAAGCGATCTTTCAAAACGAAGATATAAAGTAATCTGTGAAAAGACTTTCCCTTTAACAGTAAATTAGTAATAACATAATCGGCAGAAAAAAACGCTCAGTAATCTGAGCGTTTTTTTGTAATGATTTATTAACCTAATTGAACTATAGCCCCCTGTTTGACTGACGAAGTCTATTAAGGACCACCATAGTATTCTGCAAAATGTAAAAATCCAAATTTCCTCACAAGAAAGTTTCTTAATTCGCCCTGAGAGCTTTTTCTATTGGAGGATTTGTTAGGGTGTATGCTTTGGCATTTAATTCAGCAAATTTATCTTTATCTACTTCATTATGATCTTTATCTTCAATAATTCCTGAAGAAATTGCGGCTTTTGGATAACCCATTAAAAATAAATGTGTTCTTAATGCCATACTTGGTGTTGAATGCAACAATATAATTACGACCAACAAAGAAACAATAATTATAACTTTTTTCTTCAAATCACTGCTCCCTCAAAATTGACGTTAATAATCTATTAAATATTTTAACGTAAATTTTCCATTTACCTTCAAAAAAGCAGTTCGCTTAAAAAAGCTAACTACCTTAGATAAATTATATCTTTTACATCTTGGTGATTTACGTTTCCGTAAACGGGGGTAATTTCCGTTTGATCTGATCCCAAAGGAGTCTCCCAGCCTCCAATCAATCATTTCACACTGCTCACCTCAGGAAAACGAATAGATTGAAGATTTGATGATAACGAAAACTTGATTGGTCATGTTTGTCATCTAACCGTCCTGTCCAAATTGGTTCAGCCTTTTTGTATACATTAAGTGCTCCTTTCAATCTGAAAAAAGAAGATGTTTCCATTTTATCCCTTCACTTTATTAGGGAACACCTAATGTTATTGGTGTTTAAAGGAATTAATTGCAGCAATTATCAGGACTTTTACCCGTCTGTAATTTGTGAATTGAATGGAAGAGGGTAATTGCAACCATCAATTGAAAAACAATGAAATCGTTTTATTTTCCCAAACGCAGCAGTATGCTAAAATATAGAAGATAACTATGACGTGGAAAAACACGTATATTAAGGGAGTCCTACAACATGACAAGTCGTTTAGTAGAAGAGTTTTTTGAGCTCGTACAAATCGATTCAGAAACAAAACATGAAGAAGTGATTGCGCCGATTTTAATCGACAAATTAACAGCGCTTGGTTTTACAGTAGAACAAGATGATGCACATACTCGCAACGGGCATGGAGCAGGTAATATACTTGCTACCCTAAAGGGTTCATTAGATATTGAACCAATTTATTTTACTTCTCATATGGATACAGTTGTTCCAGGTAAAGGGATTAAACCATCTCTTCGTGAAGATGGCTATATCGTTTCAGATGGTACAACTATTTTAGGTGCTGATGACAAAGCTGGTCTTGCCACATTATTTGAAATGGCTAAACGCTTAAAAGAGCAAAATATTGAACATGGTGATATTGAATTTATTATTACAGCTGGCGAGGAAAGTGGACTCGTTGGCGCAAAAGAGTTAGATCCATCTAAAATTAAAGCAAAATATGGCTTTGCAGTAGATAGTGACGGCAAAGTAGGGGGAATTGTAACTGCAGCCCCATTCCAAGCGAAAATTTTCGTTAAAATAATTGGGAAAACAGCGCACGCTGGTGTTGCTCCAGAAAAAGGAGTGTCTGCGATTACGGTTGCTTCCAAATGTATTGCACAAATGAAGCTAGGTCGATTAGATGAAGAAACAACAGCTAATATTGGTCGCTTTGAGGGTGGTCAGGCAACAAATATTGTGTGTGATGAAGTAACAATTATTGCAGAGGCTCGTTCGATCGACCAAGCGAAGCTAGATGCACAAACAAAGCATATGCAGGAGACATTTGAGCAAGTTGCTGCTTCATTAGGTGCAAAGGCTGAAGTTGAAGTGAAGCTAATGTATCCTGGATTCCGTGTAACAGAATCAGATAAAGTTGTTCAAGTGGCAATGGCAGCTGTACACAACATCAATCGTACACCAAAGCTTGGTATTTCAGGCGGAGGTTCCGATGCTAATGTTATTGCAGGCTTTGGCATCCCTACAGTAAATCTTTCTGTTGGGTACGAGGACATTCATACAACAAATGAAAAAATCCCAGTCGAAGAATTAGAAAAATTAGCAGATTTACTTGTTGAAATCGTAAAAGAGTCTGCGAAAAAATAACAACAAAAATCGAGGATGTGACCGCATGGAAAGTGTAAAGGCAGTAGTTTTTGCTTGTGGTACAGAGGAATATGCAGTGCCTGTGGAACAAGCGATTTCGATTGAAAAGTTAGAACAAGTAACACCGATTCCTCACTTGCCTAATTATCTTCTAGGCTTCACAAGAATTCGTGGCGAGCTTGTCCCTGTGCTTGATTTTGAACGTATTCTTTATAATCGTTCTTCTAATGCTGCAACAGCACGGATTATTGTATTGAACACGGATGTTGTGAATTATGGATTACTTGTAACAGAAGCTCGTGAAATTCTTGATTTTGATGAGTCAGTATTAAAGCAGATGGGACTTGTCAATTATTCAAAAACACGCTACTTTACAGCTGTGGCTAATCTTGAAAATCGCATGATCACATACGTAGACCCGAAAATACTTGTGAATTCATTAGAAGGTATACGTGAAATTATTAATTATTTACACAAAATGCTTGAAAATGAAAAAGAAAACGTAGAGGCATAATTTTTTGTAGGATTAAATAATTCAATACAACACTTCATGTTGATGTTTTAGACAGAATTACAAATATGTAATTCTGTCTTTCTTCTTTTTAAGCGATATCCCAACAGTAAAAGGAAAATGAATACTCGGTGTCGAATTTTAAGCTTATCACCGAAACGTGTGGTTGATTTTCGTCCCGACTGAGCGCTTTCTTGGAGGCGTCCAATAAGCCGCATAATAATAAGCATAATTATGAATATATCTTTCTATAGTATAAATAAGTAAATATTAATTATTGGGGAGGTATTTGTCACATGGATTCAAAGAAAAAGGAAACACCAGAAGAAAAAAGAGAGCGTTTAAAACAAAGTGAATTAAAAAACAATCCTACAGGTTCTTTAAACGACGGGGTAAATAGGGGAACAAGCGGAAATTTAAATGGTATGGGTTGGAAAGAGACGGTGGTATTAGTTTTAGTGTTATTTATAGGATACATTACATACAAATTGTTTTTCAGTTAAAGATATCGAAAGGAATCGTTATCTCTAATTTTGTATTCCATAATCCTAAAATCCTCAATTGCTACACGTACCCCGTCACAATCATCGTAAATACTTCTACGTTTTTATTTTAATATAGTAAAAATAACCTGTATTCTTATTATCTTATTTGAAAGTTATCAATAAAATTATGCGTTTTACCTACAGACATTTTTGTTCTAACATCGTATTATGTAAAGTAAGAAAACTACTGTAAAAGGCAAACTTCACCGAAAGGGAAGGACGCAAAGCCATGAGTCTAAACACTATTGTAGTGCATGATTGTCAGGTTGCCAGGTTCTGTTCTATGAGCCTCGGCCAATAGAATGGAGATGTAATCATATGGTAAGTCGTTCACTATCAAAAGCAATCATTGTTTTTATAGTAGCAATTGTAAGTACGCTAGGATTAACAATGGGAAAGGTAGACGCAATGGCCATGCAAGATAAGGCTACTTGGTTATGGGATACGACAAAGATTGTCGAAGATGAATCAGGAGTACTCTCATTTTTAGAAAGCAAACATATTAATAAATTATATTTACAAATTAATAGTGATATAGCAAGTAATTATTACAAAAGTTTTATCGATAAAGCAACGGCAAAAGGTATAAAAGTCTATGCGTTGGCTGGTTCTGCAAGCTGGGTTTCAGAGGGCTATGAAATGCAGGATCAGCTGTTTGATTGGTTACATACATATAATGAAAATGCAGCAGCAACAGAGCAATTTTCTGGAGTTCATCTTGACGTAGAGCCCTATTTAAATAGTGGTTGGAACTCGAACCAAGTAAAAACGATAGAATCCTATCAAGCACTTCTTACTAGAGCGAAAGAGAATACCGATCGATTACAATTACCTTTGGAAGTTGATATGCCATTTTGGTTTGACGAAATTACATACAAAAACCAATTTGGTAAAGGTTTATTAGCTGATTGGGTGATCGACCAAGTGGAAAGTGTTTCGATAATGGCTTACCGAGATGCTGCTAAAGACATTATTAAAATAGTTGAACATGAAATAAACTATGCAAAAAAAGTAAATAAATCAATTGTTATTGGTGTGGAAACAGGAGCCTCGGATGAAGGGAAAAATATTACCTTCTATGATGATGGAGAAGCCTATATGAATAAACAGTTAGCACAAGTTCATCAACAATATGCCAATAAAAAAGGTTATAATGGTTTTGCCATTCATCATGTTGATTGTTGGATGAATATGCAGCCGTAAAAAATCCTCTCCAGCTTTAAGTTGGAGAGGATTTTCTTTGTCCTTATGAAAGCCGGCCGCTATAGTCTTCAAATTTAAATTCACGAATGACTTTAATGCCTTCTTCATCGTTATAAGAAACGATTGATGGAAGATTTACACCATTAAACATATGATTTTTCACCATTGAGTAATGCGCCATATCTGTAAATACTAGACGATCGCCTGGTTGTAAAGGTTGTTCAAATGAATAATCACCAATTACATCACCAGCAAGACATGTAAGCCCGCCTAGGCGATAAGTGTAAGCTAGCTCATTTGATTGACCAGAACCGATAATCAGTGGGCGGTATGGCATTTCTAGAACGTCTGGCATATGGCAAGTTGCCGATGTATCTAAAATTGCTAGGTCCATACCGTTTTTCTGTACATCGAGAACCGTTGCTACTAAATAACCTGTATTAAGTGCTACAGCTTCACCTGGCTCTAAATATACGAGAAGGTTATACTTGTCTTGAATGTAATTAATGATATTCACAAGCTTTTCTACATCATAATCCTCACGAGTAATATGGTGACCTCCACCAAAGTTTAACCATTTCATTTGATGTAAGACATCACCAAATTTTTCTTCGACAACTTGTATAATACGCTCTAACGTATCTGAGTTTTGCTCACACATTGCATGGAAGTGTAAGCCATCAATACCGTCAAGCTGTGACTTGTCGAAGTTCGTTAATGTTGTCCCAAGACGAGAATTCGTGTAGCAAGGGTCGTAAAGTGCTGTTTCAATTTCAGAGTACTCAGGATTGATACGAATACCACATTCAATTGTTTTACCAGCAGATTTTACTTTATCCTTATATTGATTCCATTGGTTAAATGAATTAAAGACAATATGATCAACATAGCCAAGAAGCTCGTCCATTTCATGCTCCACGTAAGCTGGTGCATAAACATGAACTTCTTTGCCCATTTTTTCATAGCCTAGTCGAGCTTCAAATAATGAGCTGGACGTAATCCCTGCTAAATATTCACCCACTAATGGGAATGTTGAATGCATTGAAAACCCTTTTAAGGCAAGTAAAATACGGCAGCCTGTTCGATCTTGAATCGATTTTAAAAGTTCTAGATTTTTTGTTAATAATCGTTCATCCACTATGTAAGAAGGGGATGGAACTTTTGAGAAATCAATTGGCTTCATCGACTTAATTCCTTTACATCTAACTCAAGGTCAAGTAATTCTGGATTATGGCTTTCTTGCCATGGTAGACCCCATTTATTTAGTGCATCCATGAATGGATCTGGATTGAAATCTTCGACATTCCAAACGCCAGGTTTACGCCATTGACCGTTCATCACAAGCATTGCACCAATCATTGCTGGTACACCAGTTGTGTAGGAAATTGCCTGTGAACCAACCTCGTTATAGCATTCCTCGTGGTCACACACATTGTACACATAATAAGTTTTTTCCTTACCATCTTTTAGACCACGAATAATACAACCGATGTTAGTTTTTCCTTTTGTACGTGGTCCAAGTGATGCTGGATCAGGTAGTACAGCTTTAAGGAAGTGAATTGGTTGAATCATTTGTCCTTCAAATTCAATAGGCTCGATAGAAGTCATACCAACATTCTCTAATACTTTTAAATGTGTTAAGTATTTTTTAGAGAATGTCATCCAGAAACGGATTTGCTTTAAGCCTTTAATGTTTTTAGCAAGTGATTCTAGTTCTTCATGGTATAAAAGGTAAATATCTTTTGGTCCGATTTCTGGTAAGTTATAAACCTCTTTTTTCTCAAGTGGTGCAGTTTCAACCCACTCGCCTTCTTTCCAGTAACGACCATTCGCAGTAATTTCACGAATGTTGATTTCTGGGTTGAAGTTTGTAGCGAAATGGTAACCGTGATCACCAGCATTTGCATCCACAATATCTATGTAGTGGATTTCATCAAATTCATGTTTTTGTGCATGAGCTGTGAAAACGCCCGTTACACCTGGGTCAAAACCGCTACCAAGTAAAGCAGTTAAGCCAGCTTTTTCGAACTTCTCTTTATAAGCCCATTGCCATTTATATTCAAATTTTGCCGTTTCAGGTGGCTCGTAGTTTGCAGTATCCACATAGTGTACACCTGTCGCTAAGCAAGCATCCATAATCGTTAAGTCTTGATAAGGTAGTGCTACATTAATAACAACTTCTGGTCCGAAGGCTTTAATAAGCTCAATAACCTCTTCCGTATTGTCTGCGTCTACCTGTGCAGTATGAATCTTTGTTTTTCCGCCATCTAGTTTTTCTTTTAGAGCGTCACATTTTGAAACAGTTCTACTTGCGATACAAATTTCCTCAAATACGTCCGAATTTTGAACACACTTGTGTACCACAACACTGGCTACTCCGCCAGCTCCTATAATCAATGCTTTACCCAATTGTCTACCCCCAAATTCAAATAAGTATTGTCAAACAAGCTGATTATACAGAAAATTGAATTACTACTCAATCATTCTTTTTAAATTTGCTACAAAATTTTTTATTTTTCAACAATAATTTGGCGTATTCAGAGGGGAATACAACGAAAAAAGAAGCTTTTCGTGAAAAAAAATCTCTAAACTACGGATGTAGAGAAGGGGGAAAATTACTTTTTGTTCAACGAGTGTTTGAAAAAATTTGAGTCACTTCAAAACTGTAGTTTTAAGTCCCCCGAGTTATTTAGAAAAACGATTCGATATTTGTTGTTTTCCATCCCCCCATAAATAAAAAAAGATTAGTAGTAATGTACTTAAAGACCCCATCACAAGGGCATATGTGCTGATGGCCACATCCACTTGACTTTGCATAGCATAAATGAAAATAGCTCCTAGTGTTAACAAATTTCCAATAATTAGCGATACAAAATGAAATCGTCTATTCATAGCACAAGCCCTCCTAAATATATAGTGTACATGCTCTCAAAAAAATGAAAATGCATTTCAATTATCTCATAATTCAGAACTTTAACCAATGTTTTTTAATTTTAGTAATCGTAATTTAAAAAAGAGTAATTCATAAGAACTAAAAAATAAAGGCTTATCTCCAAAATTTTGGGAAACATTTGTTAAAACGTATACTTTGCAAATAAGTTGATTGGAGTGGAGACTGGGCGACTTCTCGGGGATTAGCGTCACAGATGAGACCCTGGAGCGAAGCGGATGTTTTCTGTGCGAAAGCGTAGTGCTAACGTAGCGACAGCAACAAAAGCGGCTCATCGGACGCCCCCAGGAAAGCGCCCAGTCGGAACGGAAACCAACCCTCGTTATGTGATGAACCACAATATAATAATAGACACTGTGAACAGACTTTTATTTATATCATGTGGTCTGATGATTCAGCTTTAAATTAAAAGAATTATAGAAAAATTATTGCTATTTAGTTTGTTTTAGATTTAAAGATGGTAAGATACCTATAAGACTTTTCTTTTGGTGAAGGTGAGGATTTAAATAGTGATCAAACAGTTTGATGAGCAAGTCCAACAAATAAATGAATTATTTTTAAATGGTCATGTAAAAGAAAGCTATCAATTAGCCAAAGCACTGTTAGCTAATAGTGCGTTTACAGAACATGAATCATTTCCAACAGTACAACAGCACGTCGCATTGTTGGATGCGAACGGTTATGCAAATATGCCTGTTCCTACTGTTGAAAAAGTGAAGCAAAGTGTTGAACGGACAGATGGCTCCTATCCAGAGCGTGATGTACTCGCTGCATATTTAGGAAGTGAAGATGATCAGCAATTCGGTAAAGTAGTAGATGAATTATTAGCTGGATCGGTCGAGGCACAAGCGAATGCATACTACACAATGGCAGAATATTTTGTTCTTGTTAAGGAGCATGACAAAGCACTAGTGCAATATGCGGAAGCGATAAAATTACAGCCAAATAAAGCTCTTTATTGGGGAGCCTTCGCACAGTTTTTGAGTCGAAATGAAGGCAGCCCGTATTTAGCATTGCGTCTTATTGAAGAAGCTATTCAGTTAGATAGCATGAACCCCCGTTGGTACTATATTCAAGGAAATATTTTTTTACAGCTTGTCGCGGCTACAAAAAATTTAAGCTATTTACCTGCTCTAGAAGAAGCCTGGGAAAAAGCTAAGAAACGTTGCTCTGCTAAACAGGTTGCATTAAAAGTGGACATTGCGAAATCTAACGACGTACTGTCACAATGGAAAAAGCAAATGCTCTAAGAGGAAAGAGAAAGTAATCCTACAAGTACAAGCTAAAATATGACGTTTTTAGTAAAAAAAATGCTCGTATAAGAATATAAAAACTTGAATAGCAATAAGAATAGGTTTCCCGATACTATCATACAAATAAATTAATAAAGTATTAGCATATAAAAAATGAATATTTATTAGTTAAAATGACCTTTTATGTATTTTTATGCTATAATACAATTATAAACGGACGTATGAAACTTATCTTATCTTCATTCAGTAGAAGACTCCCACCTCTAAATTTGAAGAAATGAATGCGGATGTGGTTCCTTTTCAGTGGGTGTCCAAACACCTACTGAATGAAGATAAGGCCTCCGGCGGATATCACGGATTTTGAAAGGAATAAATTGTGCGGGCACAATTCAAAATCCGGACGCAATTACGCCAAGGCGAAATTGATCATGAAAGAAGTGTTTATTTGAGTTTATATGTAGCGTATGTATTGGTAGGACTTGCGATTGCCATGCCTGTTGGGGCCATTACAGTAGAAATGACAAAGCAAGGACTAAAAAATGGCTTTATGCATGGTTGGGCCGTCGGGCTTGGTGGTATGACAATTGATATTGTATTGGTTTTTGCATTGTATATGGGACTAGCGTCCATTTTAGCAATGCCTATCATTCAAATTCCTATGTGGATTATAGGGGCTGGCTTTTTATTCCTTTTAGGGCTGGATTCTATAAAAAATGCTGATCATGATATTACGCTTGCAGGAGAGAAAGTGACAAAATCGTTTTTTGCTTCTTATCGTAATGGTTTACTAGTTGCAATTTCGCCCGGAAATCTAGTATTTTGGGTAAATGTTTTTGGTGTTGTACTAGCTAAATCTTATGGACAAGGAGAGTCAGCAAACTTTTTAGTGATCGCTGCAGGGGTTCTGAGTGGCATAATGTTGCATGATATTGGCTTGATGACCATTGTTTCAGTTACCCGTAAAGCGATGAGTCGTAAGGTCATTAAGTCGCTTACGATGGTAGCGGGTGTATTACTAATTTGCTTTGCCGGATATTTTATTTATGAATTTATACAAGCTATTAAGATTTATATATGAAAAGTGCGATCCCGAAAGATCGCACTTTTTTTATTATCCTGTATTACCGATCAGAAAAAGCTTAAAGTCTCAGTTTATGCTGAAATCTCGGCATTTTCATGGATACAAGCTAAAATTTCTTCTGCTACTTGATGCGCTAAAGAAAGTTCAGACGTGAAGCCTACACATGAACAATTCATTTCCCCTAGAATATAGCAATCTTCACCAGCTTCGTTTGTATCAAGCATGAAATCAGCAGTCCATATAAGCGGTAGAGCATAATTGCCCAATAAACTAGTTACGAGTGGTAGTTGTGTTAAAAAGTTTTGGACAAGCTCTTCCCAGTCCTCAGGTGCATCATAGCGATATTGCGCACCAGAGAACAGTGTTGCACTAAATGCATCCTCGGAATCTGCCGGTTTTTTATGTACTACGTAAACTGGTTTATCTCGTAACATAAATAAGCGGATTTCGCCTTCAGTAATACGAGGAAGGAAGCGCATATCAATTAGCATGCCATTTGGACCAGTAATATATTGCTCACAGAATGTCATGAAGTCGCTAAGTTTCCAATATTCTACATGATTATCCTTTGCTTCTGTACATTTAATCTCCGCATCAAGTGGTACTTCTGTGATTCCCTCAGCAAGAGATTCAACCAATTTAACTCGCCATATACCATCCCCCGTCGATCCACGATTTTGCTTTAGGACGCGTTCAGTCGTAGCAAGTGAAGTAGGGAACTGAGCTTTAAATGCTTCAATTGTATAATAAGCAAATGTATCATCAGGCACTAAATTCGTTGAGGACAGCTTTGATAATGCATCTTTAGAACCATAACCAATCATTGCATCAGGATGTGGCATACCGATGATACCCGCATCACATAGTTCACGCAACATATCAAAGTACTCTTGTTCATGCTGTATGTTTCCTGGATTAATACGTGATACATAGGCAATACCTTGCTCTTTAACATAATTAAAAATTTCTACTTTTTTTGTAACATCAAAGAAAATGACTTCTGCATCCTGTCCACGTTGTTTTAGCGCATTCACCATTGGCATTGTATCTTTTCGATAGCCGTCAGGGCCCTTATCTGTGCCGCCATGAACCTCGAAAAAAATAACCTTTTTATTCATAAAAATACCCCCTTGAATGAAGATATTTTCAGTATAATAGACAGCTAAGGAAAAAAGATATATATAATATGTAAATTTTATGTAGAAATTCATAGTTTATATATTTTGTATAGGTATTTATGACTAATGTTTTTGGAATTATCCTAATTTGGTTAAGTCTTCCTAACGATTCTTTTCTGAAAAACTGTAAGATATAAAATCATGCAGAGAATTAACATTGTCCCAATAAACTGAAAGCCCCCAAAGGCAATTTTAAGCCAAAAAACACTTGTAATAACAGCTGTTAGAGGCTCCAGGCTACCAAGTAAACTAGTTTCTTTTGGCGATAAATAATGCAAACTTGCTATATAAAACCAAAATGCTAGCATTGTCCCAAAAATCACGATAAACAGAAAGTACGCGATTGTCGAAAATGCCCAGTTTGACATGTCAATTTGCCATGGCTGATGGAAAAGACTCATCACAATCCCGCCAATAAGCATTGACCAGCCTACAACTAACAATGAATGAAACTGCTGTAAGAGTGAGACGGCATATAACGTATAAAAAGCAGCCGAAAGACCAGATAATATCCCCCAAAATACTGCCATCGTTGGAACAGAAAGTGTAGATAACGAGCCATTTGTTAGTAATAAAAAAGTGCCAACAAGTGTTAGAGTCACAGCTATTCCATCCTGCCTTGTCAATTGACTGTGCTTCGTTATTAAATAATAGGCCATAATAAAGAGTGGTGCTAAGTATTGCAATAATGTCGCTACAGCAGAGTTGCCTATAGCAATCGACATCATATACGTATATTGAACTGCCAGCATTCCAAGTAAACTAAATAAAATTTGTCTAAAAGCATTGTGCTTTGTTCGCCATATCACAAAAATAGACTCTTTACGATGTGTAATTTTATAGGCAGTTATGAGTAATAGGCCAGCTAAAAGAAGACGACTGGAAACGAGCCAGCCAACCTCTATATTTTCCTGCTGAAAAAGCTTTTGTGCGACGGTGCCACCAATACCCCAAAAACTTGCCCCTAGAATGACAAGAATAAAACCAAGAGTACGATTTTTCTGTGCAGATTGATTCATCTTAAAACATCTCCTAAACTATCAATATAAAACAATAATAAAGAAGTTTAAGCATAATAAATATCGATTTATAGGGTTAAAAATATCAATATATTGAGGTGAACTAAGTAGTGGCGTTAGCACATATTAAAATTGCGAAGGATTTACAAGAATTAACGTTACATGGGACGAAGGAATTTCCAGTTGCACTGTATGAGACGATTTTGCGACAAGATAGTTTGGATTTTGTACCGTTGCATTGGCATAAGGAAATTCAATTTGTCTATGTGAAAAGAGGTCGTGTGGAATACCGAGTAGGGGCAGATGTTTTTGTACTTGAGAAGGGAGAGGGGCTATTTGTCAATGCATCGGGTTTACATGAAGCAAAACCTTTTCAAATAGAGCAAGCTATAATTTTCTGTATTAACGTGGACCCATTGCTATTAGGCGGACACAAGGACAGTATTTTTGCCACTAAATATGTATTGCCGTTTATTACGAGCAATAGACTGCCCTATGTAAAACTGTCCGGCCAATTGGCGCAAAAAGTAGAGCTCGTGGCGGAATTACTGCAAGAGCAAGCCGTTTTTTATGAGCTAAAGGTATGGAGAGAGCTATTAGTCATTTGGGAAACTATTTTGTCACAATCAATGCTAACAGAAGAAATACTTGATCCAGCAATTATTGTCCAGCATGAACGAGCGAAGGATATGCTTGATTATATACATGCTCATTATCAGGAGAAAATATCTTTAGAAAATTTAGCTGCACATGTTTTTTTAAGCCGTGCAGAATGTAGCCGCTTTTTCAAAAAAATAGTCGGCATGACACCATTCACATATTTATTACACTATCGCCTTCGCAAAAGTATGGAGTTATTACGTGATAGTGAGCAATCCATCACTACAATTGCTACAACAACAGGCTTTAGTACAGTAAGTTACTATATTGAAAAATTTAAGAAATATACAGGATACTCTCCACATGTTTATCGTAAACAATTTTTTGATAAAGGATAGTATAGCATAATCGCGCGAAGCAAGGGGATATCCGCGGAAAAGAATCGAATACCCGCGAATGAGAAGTGGATTTTCGCGCTTACAATGAATCGCTTCATCTTAATCATTAAATATGAAAAATTCCTGAAAGTTATTGGAAGTAGACCACACTGTTTATTTTTGAAGCATTAGCAAAAGTTGTGGATGACATTTGTTAAAACGTAACCTTGCAAAAGTTGATTGGAGTGGAGACTGGGCGACTCCTTGGGGATCAGCGTCACAGATGAGACCCTGGAGCGAGCAAAGCGAGTGAAGCGGCTCATCGGACGCACCCAGGAAGCTTTGCTCTGTGCGAAAGCGAAGCGTCAGCAACAAAGCGCCCAGTCGGAACGGAAATAAACCACACGTTGTGGTAATGATCTTTATTATTGTTTATTGACAATAATAACCACATTCAATAAAGTAAAGTTAATAGTAAAGATACCTTTACTATTAACTTTACTTAAAGGATTGATTAGTTATGTCAAAGGATGAAGAACTTATCTATAAGCTTGTGGAGGAAATAAATGAAGCTATTTATTCGATGGATAGCCATTTCATAAAGTTACATCAAAATTTAATAAGTGATGAATTATCCCCTAAACAAATAATTCTATTAGATTTTATTAAAAAAAATAGCCAAGTGACGATTGGACAGATTGCAAGTTATATGAATATAACGTCTAGTGCTGTCGGACAGCTGGTTAGTAAGCTTGAAGAGCAGCAATATTTAACTCGGAGCATTAATCCTGAAAACCGACGTGAAATATTTGTAAATCTTGATACTTCAGGCATTAAGTATTTTGAACGAGAGGAAGAAATAAAACGATTTATTATCTCAAGATATTATTCAAAGCTCGAGTTAAGTGAGATCGTGCAATTAAAAGAAATTGTTCAGAAGCTCAATCAAATTGTATTAAAGGTAGGAATTATACATGAAATAAATGATATTCATTTGAAGGGAGAGATTTAACATGATGGTATTAAAGAAAAAGCAAAATATATGGCTAGCATTTTTGTTACTCGTACTTGCTAGCAATTACACGCTTTATAACACTGGTCTTGGTTTATCGATTTTACCTTCTGAAACAAATGGAGTTGTTATTGGCTCATTAATTGATTTTGTTCTTGTTATGCCTGTTTTATTTCTGCTGTATAAAGGCAAGTTTTCTATAAAACAAGCGGTTATTTTTGCAGCAGCTGGTTGTATTGCAGCTCGTTTTATTATTCCAGTAGAACATTTGCAACCATTTGTTGCAGTGACTTGGGCTGGTTTTGCGATTGAAGGTACGATTATCTTATTCGAAATTTTACTAGTTGCAACGCTTGTTCGTTATATGCCGAGAATTCTAGCGGATGTACGATCAACTACTTTACCCGATTTGTTCTCATTTCCCAAAGCAATTGAAAAACATGCATCAAAGCATCCAATTATCCAAATGTTTTGCGCAGATTTTTTAGTATTTTACTACGCTTTTGCAAGCTGGAAGAGAAAAGAGCGTTCTGGTTTAACTTTGCATAAAGATTCGAGCTATATTGCCTTTATCATTATGCTAATCCATGGAATAGCCATTGAAACAATAGGGATTCATTGGTGGCTACATGAAAAATCAATTGTTCTTTCTATTTTATTGCTTATGTTAAATGTTTACTCTGTTTTATTTTTTATAGCGGATATGCAGGCTATTCGTTTAAATCCTGTCCACGTAACATCTGATAAACTGTATTTGTCTTTAGGGTTGATGAAAAGAGTAGAAATTCGCTTTGAACAAATTGAAGAGCTTATTGAGGATAAGGAACAGTTGGAAGGAAAATTATCCAAGGATACCATTGATTTTATAGCACGTGATTTTGCAGAGTCATATCCACAGTTTATTTTAAAAATGAAGGAGCCTGTGGAAGTGACTTTCATGTTTGGGCTTAAAAAACATTATAACAATATAGCCATTAAAGCCGACCAAGCTCAGGAATTTAGAAAAATGCTTCTACAAGGAATGGGAGATAATAAACAACAGGTGCTAGTAAATTAAGCTGGCACCTGTTTAATTTAGGCAATCAATTACCATTTTATAAGTTGATTGGAGTGGAGATTGGACGCCTCGTGAGCCTTAATTTATAAGACTAAAATAATAACTAAGATAATAAGGACACACAATAATGGGAAATCTACAAATCCCTTTAGCAATCGACTGCTAGCTGCATGAATTTGTTCATTGGATACTTGAAAGATTGACCAAATTTTATGCTCGAAAATTTGTTGAATCACGGATTGCATCATCGAGCGTAAAGTAAAATAGAGAATTCCAAGTACGATAATTTTCGCCCACGACGGCACAATAATAGTTAGCCCGAAACCCATGGATAAAAAACGCAGATAGCCGAAGAGATACTGTTTTTGGCGAAGCATCGTTTTGCAAACTAGTTCCTCTATATAATAATCGGAACGTAGAAACATACGCTTTGAATTTTTCCATAGTAGGCGAGGCTTTTTTAATTTCGGTACTAACTGACTTCGAAGCTCAGGAGCAATCTGGAATAAAAGACTTTGCCATTTATAAAAAGTTGCTTGGTCGAGCTCCACTTGCTGATCAAAATATTTAGTGCTATAAACAAAATGTTTATTATAGTAGGTTGTAAAATAAACAAGAAGTATTAGATAAATAAGTGCAGTGATAATAACTGGCACATATAAAAAGCAGCCTGTACCGAGAATGCACATGAAAATTTTACTTACTAGCTGCTGCCATTTATGAAGCTTCAATTGTAAAAGTGCGTATGTGAAATTATTCGTAAATAATAGTAGAAGTAAAATAAGTAATTCTAATATTTTTACATGATGAACGATTATAAAAATGGGTGCCAATAGAGCAAGGGCAGAACCAAGTAAAATTAGGTGCTTACTTAACGACCAATAAAAACCAGCTTGTTTTAACCGTACCATATGTTTTCGGTTTTGGATTAAAAAAAGACGATCGGCTCGTTGTAAATAAGTACGAATAGTTTCAATTCGTGTAATAAGAAATAACAGTACAATAAAGAACACTAGCGGAATATGTATGACCCATGATGTACTTATATTTAAGATAAAGTCTTTATAAAGGAAAAAGCCAACGACTATTGCTGGCACAACAACATATAAGGCTACTGTCCAATCGACGACGCTTGCCAATAGCTTAAAATTGTGGGAGCGCTCTAATTTTTTTCGTTGTCGCAATAAACTAGTCATGGTGATTTTCCTCAAGCAGGGAGTCGAAAATATCAAGAAGAGATGCTTTGTCCTGTTTCACTGCTAAGCGTAACGATTCGAGTGTACCTTGCTGTAAAATTTGCCCATCATCAATCAAGATGAAACGATCACATATTTTTTCTGCAGTATCGAGTGCATGTGTACTCATTAAAATGGCGGCACCTTGCGCTTTTAATTCTTCTAATAGCGTTAAGAGTTTACGCATTGCTTGTGGATCTAGTCCCATAAATGGTTCGTCTAAAATATAGGTAGAGTGCTTGTCAAGAAATGCTAAAATAAGCATCACTTTTTGTTGCATACCTTTGGAAAATGTTGTTGGATAATCGTGTAGCTTATGGTCCAAATGGAAAATTTCCAGTAATTCATTCGCACGATTTGTTAAAGAATTTTCTTTACCAGCTACACGCATGTAAAAATCGATATGCTCCCACAATGTAAAATACTCATACAAAATTGGTCTTTCTGGTACGTAGCCGTAAGTTCCTATTGTCACTTGACCATCGACTATTGGTAGTACACCCATCATTGCTTGCAAGGTTGTACTTTTGCCTGCCCCATTAGAACCGATTAATCCAACGAGCTCACCACTGTTTACTTGAAATTGAATGTTTGAAATAATAGCTTCGTTTTCAACATAGCCACCTTTATGTATGTTAATATTTATTGCCATTCACTTCCTCTCCTAATTAAAATACGAACGTAAGAGGAAAATGTTTCAAGTTTTGAGACTTTTAGAAGAATATCGTTTAGTAGATGAGTTTACTGATAGAGGAATGAGGGAGTTAAATAATATTCAAAGGATCGTCTTTGCAATAGCCCACCTACTTAATCTAGGTGGGCCATGGCATTTAATATGTCTTCACTCACTGCATCCCAAAATTGTTGCTGTACAGCATCACAATACATATATAGCTCTTTATTTTGGACATGCTCATATAGCTCAGAAATCGCTTCTTTTTGAAAATAGAGTCGATGATTTAATGTCTCTCGTTCTTCCTCAATACAAAACGATTTATACATATCTGCGAGACGTTCAAGCTTTGTTAACTTTTGTTTCGTTTCTTCGTATTGTTTTTGGTGAAATCGTCCTACTGCTGTAGTCATAGAGATCTTAGCTCGATGCTCGGTATTTAACGTTCGCAATTCTTCCTGACGAATTGCCACACGATACCAAAACTCATAGCGAATAGGTAAGTCTTTTAGCTCGTATGTGAGCAAGGATTTTAAAATAAAACTAACATGCTCATAAGTATCTATAATCTTGTCTGCCTCTTTAAAAATACCAAACATACAGCCACCCCCGTTTAGATTAATACTACGAACGAAGAGTAAAACCCTTTAAATTTTCTATAAAATTCAGAAAAGTAAAGAAGTAATAAAATTTTCTGGATATTAATAGAAATCAGCTAAAATACAAGCTTAAAAGGGTTAGTTGTTTATAAAAAAATAAATCTTGCTACACTTACTTATGTAACAAGACTTTAAAAGTTGAGTTATAAAATTAAATTGAGTTTATATTTTGAGGTTTAGTTTTTTTAATTATTCCCACTAATAACAAAATCCATAGTAAACTATTTCCAACAGAATGGGTTACAAAAGAAGCCCATGTTGAATTAGTAAATTGAGCAATCCATGGGGCAATAAGCATGCTAGGAAGCATATTGATAAAATGCCACTTCAAACAAGCATGAACAACCCATGCCCATAGTAATCCATTTATTACCCAAGCCCAATTCCCGAAAATCTCTTGTTGGATAGGAAGGAGAAAACCTCTCCACATTAGTTCCTCACTTAGCATAGCAAAAAGGTGTGACGGAATAAAAATGGTTAATAATTTCCAATTACCATAAAGTGTAACACCGAAAAATTCTGATGGAGGTAATTCCATTTTTTTTAACGGATTAAATGGGGCAGGAAGATAACTTGGTGGGGCAAGTATTGGGGATTTTGCGAAAAACTTACCTATAGGTTCGAGAAGTTGGTCAAAGATTATTGTAAAAACAATTGCTCCTACAACCCAATACCAATCGTTTTCTGTTAAAGGATTGAAGCGAAACCTTTCCAAAATATTTTGCCATGTCCAAGCATTTCCCTCTAGATGATACAGTAGTAACGAGATTGGAAATAAACTCATTACAGGAATCCAAAGAAAGAACCAAAAAGCATAAATTAATGGTACACCCTTTTTAATTAATAGCGGTGTTCCATAGTAAACACCATAGTATACTAACGAACCTGTAATGCCGAAAATGAGTAACTGCACCAAATAGGACATTAGAAATCTCCTTCTATATAAAGGATATATTTACAAATAATATCTAGACATAAATCATTATATTTTTCTATATATTTTTTTTGTCATAGTTACATCTAATCTGCGCTAAAGTTTTATAGGAGCAAGAAATATACAGGTGGGACTTAAGTACAAAGATGCTTTTATATTGCACATGAAAGGTCAACTGAGTACAAAAAATCCGCGTGAGAATAATTGCCTATTACTAAAAATTAGTGGTGATATGATGTATATTAGATGATTGGAGTGGAGGCTGGGCGACTTCTCGGACGCCCCCAGGAAAAACGCCCAGCCGGAACGGAAATCAACCCCACGTTATGGTAATAGGCCTTCTACTTAATAAAAAACCTGTGAAAATATATATTAACCAGCACTAGTTTTTTACCACATGGTAAGAAACTAGTGTTTTTTGTATCTTTTGAAAACCCCTTGCTATGCGAGGGGTTCTAAAGAGCTTCTAGCTATGGACAAGAAAAAAACCCCAGCCGTACAATGAATTC
>NZ_JBNNVG010000014.1:0-126557 GCF_050280425.1 Lysinibacillus sp. NPDC093190
ACAGAAATAAGGCACTTCCTGTTCAAAATCGAACAAGAAGTGCCTTATTTTTATCTGAGAAAGGTTCGCTTTTATGAAAACGTAAGTTTTTCAGTACCCTCCCATTTGGTTCGTCAGTTTTTTCGTTTATGGCTAGGAGAAAAATTTAGGGGAAAATCCGCAAAGATATAAGGGTGGGCACCCAGATAACGAAGCGGATTTTTACTACCTAGAAAGGCAAACGGAAATCTTATGGTGATAAAATTTATTGGTGTGCCAATACATCTTCAATCAAAAATGCGATGTAGAGATTTGTTTTTGTAAATGGGTTACTTAAGTCCATATCTAATAGCGTTTCTATTTTTTTTATTTTATAAAGTACTGTGTTGCGATGAATAAATAGACGTTCGCTAATCCTACGGGTACTACCATTTTCCTCGAGAAAAATGCGTAAAAATTGTACATAATCTGAGTTATGCAATTCATCATAGCGATAAAGCATACCTAAGATGTCTTGGCTATATGATTTGATTAATGTTTGATTTTGCACGGCCATGATAATTTTGTAGGCACCGATTTCTTTATATTTATATAGGAAACGATTGTTATGAAGTTTTGCTAATTGGATTACTGTTAATGACTCATCATAGCTTTTGCGAACATTTTCCAGCTCTTTATGATAATTTCCTTTACCAATGATAATATCCAAGTAACCATTTTTTTGCGTAATTTTGTCGTAAATTTCTTCAACAACTTTTGAGAAGGGAGTATTTGGCGTAATGATTTGTGCTCTGTCGATTAAAAAGATGAGGTGATTTTTATGCTTTAGTTTTAAGAAGCGTTTATATCTATTTTGAAATGCAAATTGGATCATGACCTCGTAACGGTCAATAGTAGCTTGTGCACCATTTGTTGTACATGAAATGATGGCTAGCTCCCTACCTTGTGGAAAACCTAGTAGTGCTAATTGATCTTTAATGTAGTCGGCGTTTTGTTTGTAGTGAAAAAGTAAGTTATAAAGAATCTTTTCTTCGATAGAAAGCTCTTGATGGTGATTGGCGATAAATTGAAATGTTGTTTTTAATAGATCTGCTATTCGATAATTCCATGGCATGTGAAAAATAGGGAAATCATGTTCGTTGGCAAAAGTGATGACTGATTCTGGTATATTTGGAATATATGGGCCGGTATTGATGATAAAACCTGCTACTTTTTTAGAGAAAGCTAGTTTTACAAGTTGCTCTAAGGAATCTCCTTCTGAAGATAAATTAATACCTGTAGTCACGACTAATTCATTAGGTCTACAAAACATAATTAAATCGATGCTTTCTACTACGTTAATCCCTGTAACTCTTCGAAAAGTTCCGCTATGTCCAGCTACTAATGTTAGCATTGGGAATTGGATTCCCTCTACAATTTTGCGAATTGTCCCCATTTTCCCCCCCCTTATTATGAACATAACTTATCATATATTATGTGCAGATGCACATATTTTTTTAGTTTGCTATCTATATCTCATAATTTTTATCTTTTATAGAATGTGTATAACTACTGTGAAAGAGAGGACTTGCATATGTATAAGTGTAATAGTAGACGATTGCAAGAGTTAATTGAACAATTTAGTCAATTTGGAGCTACTGAAAATGGTGGCGTAACTCGTTTGTCTCTTTCGAATGAGGATGTATTAGCAAGAAACTATTTTTGTGAGTGTTGTGAAGAATTAGGGATGGACATCAAAGTCGATGATATGGGTAATATTTATGCCATTCTACCTGGGAAAAAGGATATCCCTCCAATTATTATGGGGTCGCATTTAGATTCCGTTGAAAAGGGTGGGAAATTTGATGGTGTATTAGGCGTTTTAACGGCAATAGAGGCCATTAGAACGTTAAAGGAAAATGAGATTGAGCTAGATATCTCTATAATGATTGTGAATTTTACGAATGAAGAAGGTGCTCGTTTTGATCCTGCAATGATGAGCTCTGGTGTCATCTCAGCTAAATTTGAAAAAGAAAAAATGCTGCAATCTGTCGACAAAAATGGCACTAGTTTCAAAGAAGCACTGCAAGCAAGTGGTTATGAGGGAGATCAAGAAAATCGTTTAAAGGAAGCACTTGCTTATATCGAATTGCATATCGAGCAAGGACCTGTTCTAGAGGCGAAGCAACTGGAAA
Source organism: Lysinibacillus sp. NPDC093190 (assembly GCF_050280425.1). Classification (NCBI taxonomy): domain Bacteria; kingdom Bacillati; phylum Bacillota; class Bacilli; order Caryophanales; family Bacillaceae; genus Lysinibacillus; species Lysinibacillus sp. NPDC093190. The sequence continues at coordinate 2,154 of NZ_JBNNVG010000014.1, forward strand.
TAGGAGTTGTTGAAGGTGTATTAGGCATGGTTTGCTATGAAATTATGGTTTCAGGGCAGTCCAATCATGCTGGAACGACACCAATGACAATGCGTCAAGATCCGATGATCGTAACTTCAAAAATCATTACGTATTTACATGAAGAGCTCGGAAAAATTGATGAACAGTTAGTGTTTACCTTTGGGCGAATGAATGTTTCTCCAAATATTCATACCGTTATACCGAACAATGTGACATTTACGATAGATTCACGTCATCAAAAACAAGAAGTTATGCAAAAGGTTGAGGACATACTGAATAATCTTTCTGCAGAGGATATGGGCTGTAGCATTAAGCCAGTTAAGCTATGGGGTAGAGATACAGTCTATTTTGATCCTCTTATTTGTAATGAAGTGGAAAGGGCTTGTCAGAGCTTCGGTTATACTGCGCACCGGATGTTTAGCGGGGCGGGGCATGATGCGCAATATATAGCAAGCATTGTTCCATCAGCGATGATTTTCGTACCAAGTATTAACGGTAAGAGTCATTGCGAGGAAGAGGAAACAACATTTGAGGATTGTGCGAAAGGAGCAGATGTATTACTTGAAACAGTGTTGACGCTGCAAACAAAGTTCAGTATGGGAGAGACCTACACGTTACATTAAGGTGGATTTTCTTAACATTGTCATGATTGAGCATTCTCCATTATTTTACGAAGGGTGAGGGGCAGAATGAAAAAAATTATTAAAGGTGGACGAGTGGCGACAGCTGCAGATGTTTTTGAGGCAGATATTTTAATTGAAAACGGAAAAATTGTTCAAATTGGCAAAAATCTATCCGATGCTGGGGCAGAAGTTATTGATGCAACCGGTAAATATGTGATGCCAGGAGGAATTGATCCGCACACACATTTAGATATGCCATTTAATAATACTGTAACAGATGATGATTGGAAATCTGGTACCATTGCAGCGGCTTTCGGTGGGACAACTACTATTTTGGACTTCTGCTTAACGGCTGGCGAGGAAAAACTTTCAGTTGCAGTTGAAAAGTGGCATGACAAGGCGAAGGGGAAATCAGCCATCGACTACGGATTCCACTTAATGATTGGTGATTTAACCCCTGAAACAGAAGCCGAATTGCCACAAATCTTAGAGCAGGAGGGCATTACTTCGGTAAAGGTATTTATGGCTTATGCAAAAGAATTTCAAGCAACAGATCGCACCCTTTTTAAGGCTTTTAAAATAGCGAAAGACCTCGGTGCTGTTGTTATGGTGCACTGTGAAAATGGTTCTGTTATTGATGAGCTTGTAGAAGAGGCGAGACATGCAGGTCATAAGGAGCCTATTTATCATGCGCTCACTCGTCCAGCTGAATTAGAAGGCGAAGCGACGAAACGTGCAATTGAGTTAGCCTATATTGCTGGTGCTACCCTTTATGTTGTCCATGTAACATGTAAAGAGGCGGTAGATGAGATCATTGCTGCGCGTGAAAAAGGCTATGACGTCTACGGTGAAACATGTCCACCTTATTTAACTTTGGATCAATCTGCTTTAGCACAACCTGGTTTTGAGGGTGCAAAATATGTTTGGTCCCCACCACTTCGCCCGAAATACCATCAGGATCATTTATGGAATGCTCTAAAAGCAAAACAACTACAAACAATTGGCTCTGATCAGTGCTCATTTAGTTTTAAGGGTAAAAAGCAGTTAGGATTAAATGATTTTTCTAAAATTCCTAACGGTGGACCTTTTATTGAAGACCGCTTCAGTATTTTATATTCAGAAGGTGTTGCAAAAGGAAAAATTTCTATTCATGAGTTTGTCGATATGATTTCCACAAGTGCAGCAAAAATATTTGGTTTATTCCCACAAAAAGGAACGATTGCAATCGGTTCTGATGCCGATATCGTTATTTTTGATCCAGAGGTAAAACGAGAAATTTCGGCTAAAACACATCATATGAACGTGGATTATAACCCATATGAGGGATGGGAAGTAACAGGTGAACCAGTAACTGTTCTAGTACGTGGAGAATATGTCATAAAAAATAAAGAATTTGTTGGTGTACTAGGTAGCGGGCAATATATTAAACGTCCATTAAAAGCTACAGCTGGAGAAGCACTAAACATTTAGCATTATCCTGCATTAACGGGTAGTAATACTCCTACCGCAAAATTTTAGCAAAAGCAAAGAAGTTAAGTGGGAGATAAACTGCCCGTAAAAGCCCGATTCGTTCAACTAATAATCAGTGGGGGATGAAGAAAAACCCCACTGATTAAAGTTTCACTTTATGACCGATTGCTTTGGATGGAGAACAGAGCAATCGGTCTCGTACTATCTTCATTTAGCTACATCTACCTCTATAAGTGGTGAGATAAATGTTAAATGTGGCTCTTTTTTCAATGGTTCTAACATCAATTACGCCAAGGTGTAATAAAAAGGAAAAAATGAACACATGAGGGGGGATGTGGAAATGGCTCCGAATCAAGAAAATGTAATGTCCCAACAGTTAACACGTAATTTTATGGAATTGACTAGCAGAATGACGAAGAGTGAAGCAATAGAGGAATCCAATCGCTGTCTTTATTGCTATGATGCACCATGTATTAAAGCCTGTCCAACGAGTATTCAAATCCCGAATTTCATAAAAAAAATTGCTTCTGGTAATATGAAGGGCTCTGCTACGACTATATTAGAAGCAAATCCAATTGGTGCAAGCTGTGCAAGGGTTTGTCCAACGGAGGAACTATGTGAAGGGGCGTGTGTGTTAAATTCCTCAACAAAGCCAATTAAAATCGGAGAGCTACAGCGCTATGCAACAGATTGGGCAATGGAAACGAATGCTCAGCTATTTAAGCAAGGGCAAAGCAATGGACTGAAGGTAGCGATTATTGGTTCAGGTCCCGCTGGTTTATCGGCTGCTCGTGAACTAAGCCGATTTGGTTATCAGGTTACTATTTATGAAGCTGAATCGAAAGCTGGTGGCTTAGGGAGCTATGGTATTGTGTCGTTCCGTTTACCAAACGAAGTCGTTGATTGGGAAATTGAACAAATTGAAAAGCTTGGTGTGGAAATCAAAACAAACACAACTGTCGGTGTTGATATTTCTGCTGATGAAATCTTGGAGCAATATGACAGTGTTGTTTTAGCAGTCGGTATGGGAGCTGTGCCAAATCTGGGCATTGAGGGTGAAGATTTAGACGGTGTTCATGATGCGATTGAGTTTGTCAGAAAAACAAAAATGGGACCGCTTACAAAAGATATTGTTGGGAAGCGAGTGGCTGTCATCGGTGCAGGAAATACCGCGATTGACGGTGCTACATGTGCAGTGCGATTAGATGCTGACAATGTTCAAATTCTTTATAGAAGAACACAAAAGGAAATGACTGCGTACAAATTTGAATATGAATTTGCCAAGCAGGATAGTGTGGAGTTTAAGTGGCTAGCATCACCGAAAAAAATTATTGGCAATGAGTCAGGTGAGGTCGTAGGCATTGAATGTGTGAAAATGAAGCTCGGTGAAGCGGGTGCTGATGGTCGACAAAGACCTGAGGAGATTGAAGGGTCCAATTTTATTATTGAAGTGGAAGCTGTTATTAAGGCGATTGGGCAAACACGTTTTGTGTCACTGATTGAAGCTTTTGGCTTACAGCATACAAATGGCGTTGTCGATATTGATGAAACGACAATGCGAACTTCGAATGACAAAGTATTTGCATGTGGAGATGTCGTCTTTGGAAATGGCCAGGGCGAGGCGATGGTTGTAACAGCTGTACAGCAAGGAAAAGACGCAGCATACAAGATCCATGAACGTTTAAGAAAACCAAGTGAGATTGCATAAGGGAGGAACTAATATGGCAGACTTACGCATTGACTTAGCGGGCATCAAATCGCCGAATCCATTTTGGCTTGCTTCAGCACCGCCAACGAATTCAGGCTATCAAGTACAACGCGCATTTGAAGCGGGGTGGGGTGGTGCTGTATGGAAAACATTAGGTGATCCAATTTTAAATGTTTCTTCCCGCTTTGCAGCTGTTAGCTTTAACGGACAAAGAGTAGCTGGCTTCAATAATATTGAACTGATTACGGATCGTCCGTTAGAGGTAAATTTACAAGAAATTTATGAAACGAAAAAAAGGTTTCCACATCACGCAATCATCGCTTCCTTAATGGTGGAGCCAAAGCAAGAAAAATGGCATGAGATTGTTAAACGAGTAGAAGATGTAGGGGTTGATGGTCTTGAGCTTAACTTTGGTTGTCCACATGGGATGGCGGAACGAGGAATGGGGTCTGCTTCTGGTCAAGTACCTGAATTGGTGGAAAAGCAAACGTACTGGGTGAAAGAGGCAGCGAAAACACCAGTAATTGTGAAGTTAACGCCAAACATTACCGACATTACAGTAACGGCAGAAGCGGCTACAAGAGGTGGAGCAGATGCTGTTAGTATGATTAATACGATTAACAGCTTAGCGGGTGTCGACCTAGATACATGGAATACAGTGCCTCATGTAGCAGGAAAGGGCGCACATGGTGGTTATTGTGGTCCTGCCGTTAAACCAATTGCACTCAATATGGTTGCAGAGTGTGCCCGTAATCCATTAATCAATGTTCCGATTTCGGGCATTGGTGGTATTTCCAACTGGCAAGATGCTGCCGAGTTTATATTAATGGGAGCAACGGGCGTACAAGTTTGTACAGCAGCAATGCATCATGGCTTTAGTATTGTTGAAGATATGATTGATGGACTCAATAACTATTTAGACGATAAAGGCATTGCCTCTGTCATGGATTTAGTAGGTCGCTCAGTTTCTAGATATTCCAATTGGGGTGACCTGGACTTAAACTATAAAATCGTGGCTGAAATTAATAACGATGTTTGCATTAACTGTAACAAGTGCCATATTGCATGTGAAGATACTTCGCATCAATGTATCGATTTATATTCAGAAAATGGTCGCCCAATGCTGAAAGTTCGGGAAGAGGACTGTGTAGGCTGTAATTTATGCTCAATCGTTTGTCCTGTAGATGGTGCTATTACAATGGTTGAACGCAAATCTACAGTTCCACCAATGACTTGGAATGAACGTCAATCTCTGATTAGTAGTCTATCTAAGTAAAAAGTCTAAAATCAATTTCGCCTTGGCGTTATTGCGTTTGGAGGCTGAATCTTCATTCGTAGGGTGTTTGAATTCATCCCACTATTCTCTGAGGTAGGAGTATTTTGCCGAATGAAGATAAACTGAAATTCCACCTTCCTTCAGCATTTTCGTTGAAGGAAGGAATAACCTCATGTAAGTTGTCACGGAAATTTGATAAAAGAAGGAGAGATTATATGGAACGTGATGGGAATTATTTAAAATCCCCAGATTTACTTCCAGTGACACATCAGCAAAGAAATATTGGAACATTTGGTTTTGCAGTAATTTGGATAGGGATGGCAATTGTTTTAGCGGCTTTTGCAATCGGTGGCTCAGCAATCATGAGCTTACCATTGCCTATGGTAATTTTAGCAACGTTAATTGGCTCTTGCCTAATTGGTGTATTTATGACGTTGATTGGTGATATAGGCATTGAACATGGCTTATCATTCCCAGTATATATGCGTGCTCCGTTCGGTACATTTGGCACACATATTCCGTCACTTGTCCGAGGTGTAACGGCTGCATGTTGGTTCGGTCTGAACACTTATTTTGGAGCATTAGCGATAAACGGCATTTTAAATTTACTTTTTAGTTTTGATAACTGGTTTGTCTGTTTCATTGTCTTTGCAGCACTTCAGTTATTTAATACATCACTAGGTATTAAATCTATTGAACGCTTTGCAGATTTAGCAGCACCAGTTATTATTTTAATTTCCTGCTGGATGTATTATACCTTGGCAGATAATGCAGTAGCTCAAGGGAAAAATATTTGGACGTGGGTGGAAGCGCCAACAACAGGATTCACTGCCTTCACTGCATTTATGGTAGTGATTATGGCGAATATGGGATTTTGGTCGACGCTAGCAGCCGATATGCCTTCACTTTCACGCTTCTTTAAAGCACCAAAAAATGAACGCAACTGGTTCAAACGCAATAAAACACAACTGGTCGGCTCATTAATCGTCATGCCGATTACAAATACTTTCATAGTGACAATTGGTGCTGTGTGCTATATGGCTGTTGCCTCTGCTGATCCTATCAATGCACTACAGCAAAGTGCAAGTGGCTTTATTTTAGGAATATTACTGTTAATGATTGTATTAGCACAATGGTCAACTAACACCTCTGCAAATGTTATCCCAGCTGCAACGATCTTCTCAAATATCGGTGGGCCAAAAGTGCCGTTTTGGGTTGGGGTTGTTATTGCAGGAATAATTGGTATTCTAGCACAACCATGGAGTTTATTTGATGTGTTAGTAAATGCACTTTTAATTATCGGAGGAATTTTAACAGCAATCGTTGGTATTTTATTTGCTGATTACTATTTAATCCGTAAACGTCGCGTGCATGTAAAAGCACTTTATGACTTAGAGGGTCAATTTAAATATTGGAATGGCTTTAACTTAGCTGGTTTAATCGCTTGGATTATCGGTGGTGCAGTGGCAAATGTATTCTCCACTTATTCCTCATTAATAGGGTTTTTTATAGGCGCACTTGTATATTATGTATTAGTGAAGTATTGGTGGTTCAAAAAATACCCTCAAGCTGAGCTAGAAGATCCAAGTGATGCAAAATATTTAGGGATTACAGCTGGTCACAATTTGGATGAACTATTTGGACAGCAACAAGCGCCTGCTCCAACTGTTGTTCCAGATGAGAATGATGTCGTTGAACAATCAGATCCGCTGTTAAAAGGTGCTAAATAATATTAAACACCTAACAGAATATCAAGAGGTTGATGAACGGAAAGGTGAGGTGATTGCATGTCAGAACATCAACAAAGCACAGAGGAAATAAAAAAAGTGGATCATTATTTAGATAGCGGCTTTAAAATTAAATATGTTTATGAAAATTTAAGTGGTATGTTTGTAGAATTTGCGCGTCAAGAAGAGGTTATTTTGCTGCAAATTCTAACATCAGATGCACGCAAATATTTCTCTGCAAAGCTCCAAGAACAGACGTTATTACAGTAAAAAAGTAAGAGGCTGGGACAAAAGTGTTTCAGCCAACAAAAATACCGAACTATCCAATGAAACGCTCATGAAGTGTTTCGAAATAGTTCGGTTTTTCTATTTATCGTGTTTTGTTAATTTAGAGATTTTTCGGCTTTATGAAGGAACCATTTAGTTATGTCCCAGCCTCTTTTTTACGTAATCAAATAGGCTTTTACTCTAAGTTGATTCGTTTACGGCTAAAGTGATGGATAGAACATTCAAAGTAACGGATAGAATACCAAAATGCTCAGAATCCTTGTCCTATTATTGCCATAATCGTGTTTTTCCTAAAAATACAATTGTGTTTTTCAATAGAATTTATTATTATTATAAGATAATTCATCGTAGAAAGAACTTTAGAAAGAGGCGTAATTGAGTGGCAAATAAAGAATTAAAAAGAGGATTAGAGGCACGTCATATCCAAATGATTGCTCTTGGAGGAACTATTGGCGTGGGCTTGTTTATGGGGTCTGCTAGTGCCATTCAGTGGACAGGGCCTTCCGTGCTCCTTGCATATGCTATAGCAGGTATATTTATTTTTTTCATTATGCGAGCAATGGGAGAGATGCTTTATGTGGAGCCAAGTACAGGTTCCTTTGCAACGTTTGGCTATAAATATATACACCCATTAGCTGGTTATTTAACGGCGTGGAGTAACTGGTTTCAATGGATTATTGTTGGAATGTCAGAGGTTATTGCAGTAGGAACATATATGCAGTATTGGTATCCAAATTTACCTGCATGGATTCCAGGTTTAATTGCAATGGTGATTTTAGGTGTTGCCAACTTTGTTTCTGTTAAATCTTTTGGAGAATTTGAATTTTGGTTTGCCATGATTAAAATTGTGACGATTGTTTTAATGATTGTTGCAGGCTTTGGACTTATTTTCTTTGGGATTGGTAATGGTGGCGTGGCAATTGGATTATCGAATCTATGGAATCATGGAGGCTTCTTTACAGGTGGCTGGACGGGGTTCTTCTTTGCGTTATCATTAGTAGTTGCAGCCTATCAAGGCGTTGAGCTTATTGGGATTACTGCAGGAGAAGCGAAAAACCCTCAAAAAACGATTACAAATGCGATTCAAAGTATTATTTGGCGTATTTTAATATTTTATATCGGTGCAATCTTTGTCATTGTAACAGTTTATCCGTGGAATGAATTAGGTACGATTGGTAGTCCATTTGTTGCAACTTTTGCAAAGGTTGGAATTACCGCTGCGGCAGGAATTATTAATTTTGTTGTTATTACAGCGGCAATGTCAGGCTGTAATAGTGGAATTTATAGTGCGGGACGTATGCTGTATACGCTTGCCATGAATGGACAAGCACCTAAATTTTTTGCGAAGCTTTCAAGTAATGGTGTTCCGATATTTGGCACAGCAGGCGTACTAGTTGGTTTGGTTATTGGTGTTATTTTAAGCTATATAGCGCCAAAGAATTTATTTGTATATGTATACAGTGCAAGTGTATTACCGGGGATGATTCCTTGGTTTGTTATTTTAATAAGTCAAATACGATTTAGAAAAATAAAAGGTGAAGAACTGTCAAAGCACCCATTCAAAATGCCATTTGCACCATTTACAAACTATATAACGATTGCCTTTTTAGTCATGGTGCTAATCGGTATGTGGTTTAATGATGATACTAGAGTTTCTCTTATTGTGGGAGTTATTTTCTTAGCTCTTGTTATCATTAGCTATTATGTTTTTAGAATTGGAAAAGAACGTCCAGTTAATAAATAATGAAATGTTAAAAGGGTGTATTTCTACTATGAGATGCATCCTTTTTAGTTTTGTAACAACGATTTTACCCATTTTGCCTGTTTATTGTTAGCATCTTTAAAATGGGACAAAAATAAATAATGTGTATCAATAAACAAAGGTTGATTTTCACTCCGAGTTGGCGCTTTCCGCGGGCTTGGCTTCAATCTCCTCGTCACCTCGTTCCTGCGGGGCTTTCAGCGCAAGCTAATCCCGCAGGAGTCGCCACTCTCCGTGAAAAATCAACAGCTCCTCAACAACAGTATGAGTAGGCAAGCTGAACCAAAAGAGTATAGCTTTGATTAAACTATCAAAAAGATCCTGCTTATTAGGAATGTTTGATTATTTTCATCTAAGTCAGCTCTCTATAGATGAAAAAAAGGTGTATCGACGCTCCTCATAAAATTTATCGGGGTCTCAAGATTAAATTTCATTACATCTTTAAGCATTTAGGAATAGCGTTTTAATTAAAAGGGACAATCCATTAAGAATTGGATTGTCCCTTTTAACTATTGTTCTTTTCGCATAATAAAGCTTAAATGTCTGCCAGCCTGTTTATCTTGACGGTAGGAAAAACCTTCTGGGCTGAGATATGTGCATGTTGAATCAATCGAAATCTGCTTAGTTGGAATACCTGCAAGCTCACATTGTTTTTTGACAGTTTGTTGATTATCGATATGATATTTATTTGTTTGTGTATTGTAATACATAAAGTCCTCAGCATAGCCTAGGTTATGGAATTTTTCATAGACATCTGCATCCACTTCAAATTTCTGCTGACTAAGTGCCATACCGATTTGTATGTGAAAATCTTGTGGATTACATTGTTCATGCTCCATCAAATGTTGAAAAAGCTTTAATGTCACTTCCTTGCCAGTCCCTTGCCAGCCTGAATGCACTACGCCAATAAGGCCATTGACTTCATTATAAAAAATGACAGGTACGCAATCGGCTGTAAAACTACATAAAAGTAAATTCGGCTCTAATGTATAAAGGGCATCGGTATTACTAATGGCAGTGTCCATTTGCTCAGCGCCGCGTCCTTTATCAGAAATCGTGACTTTATGGAAATTAGCACTATGTGTTTGTTGAGTGCAAATAAAATGATTTAAGTCACAATGTAAAGTAGCTGCTAATTTTTTTCGATTTTCTAGTACATCTGCTTCATTCACACATGTATGCAGTGCCATATTGTTGTGTTCTAGCTCGATGTCATCTTTTAAGGTAGTGCCTGCGATAAATTGTGCGTTATCAAAATAAATTTTAGTTTTCATATCATCACCTCGTCTTACTATATATGATTGGTTAATGAATGTATAGGCGCTTACTCTTAAGATTTTTTAGAGCCATGAGTATTTTCTACAATTCTTTTGACATAAAGAATAGATTTCTTCACATATAGTATCGAAGAATCAATATTAGAGGGAAGGAGTTTGTAAAAATGACGCCAGAGATTTTCTTACTAATCTGCCAATTAGGCTCGGGGCTTTTTTGGATTATTACATACATACTCGTCATCAAACAAGGATTTCAAGATAAGAAATATGGCATGCCAATGGCCGCAATTTGTGCCAATATTTCATGGGAATTTATCTTTTCATTTATGTATCCGCAAAATGACCTGCAAAAGATTATTAATTTGCTGTGGTTTCTTTTAGACATTTTCATTATGATGCAATTTTTACGTTATGGTTATAAGGAGTATAAAAAAATTATTCCGAGAAAGATATTTTATTCATCTTTTTTCATAACACTCGTCGTAAGCTTTTTCACGATTTTAGCGATGATGCATGAATTCGTAGATATGATAGGCATGTATGCAGCATTTTTACAAAATCTGATGATGTCAGGGCTTTTTATCGCCTTATTCATACAAAGAGGGAACTTAAGTGGACAATCAATGGGTATAGCCGTCTGTAAAATGATCGGTACTGTGTTTGCAGCAATTGGATTCTATATGTCATTTAGAACACCATTGATTACTATTATTTCGCTTGCAACCCTGATTTATGATTGGATTTATATAGTATTAATCTATAGGTTTTATGTGAAATATGCAAAATAAAAAATTCCCTTCATCTATAAAAAAATAGCACTCTACAAAGTCACTCATCTTTGTAGAGTGTTTTTAGTTTATACAAATAAAAATGATGAAATGAAACACACTATCAGCAATACACGAATAAGATGTCTCTGTAGTATGACGATAGGGTAGGTGTTTTATGTTGAAAAAGAAGTGGATGACCATACTATGTATAATATGTACAATTGGGCTAGTTGGCTGTCAGGGGAAATCTACGGATGAGAAAAAACAAGAACAACAAATTCAAGAGTCAGAGCAAAAAGCTGAGGATTTAAAAAAGCCTGTTACCTTTGAACAACAACAAACAAAGCCTGTCGTTGTTGAAATTGTGGACCCTTCTACAAAAGCCATCATTCAAACAATATCACCACAAGAAATGGACTATGAAAGTGATAGACAATCGTATACAAAACAAATTGAGCAATTAGCAAAAAAATTAGCGAGAGGGCATGAAAAAACAGTCGGCTATGATAAGCGTATGATACTCGATAAGCTGGACGATCAAGGAAAAGTAATTAAAGGGAGTCCTTTAATTGTTTTAAAAGAAAGTGAATTAGTAGAGAAAATATTAGAAGTATCAGCGACCGGTGGTAAAGTGGAGATGCCTCTTTATATTACAGAAAGCGGGTATTATTTTGAAGATATTCCTTCTTTAGAAAACGTAGTTGTTGCATCTTATACAACTTACTTCAATGCCCATGATGTAGGAAGAAATAAAAATATTGAACTTTCTGCGAAGGCAATCAACAATGTTATCGTTGGAAGTGAAGATTATTTTTCCTTCAATACAGTCGTTGGACCAAGGGACGAAGTAAATGGTTTTCAGCCTGCACCAGAAATCATCAACAAAAAGGTTGTGATGGGCATTGGGGGAGGTGTTTGTCAAACGTCCTCAACCTTGTTTAACGCAATTGATCAAATACCAGTAAAATTTGTAGAACGTCATCACCATTCTTTAGATGTTGGGTATGTTCCAAAAGGAAGAGACGCTACAGTTTCCTATGGGGGCTTAGATTTTAGATTTCAAAATACAACTAACGTACCATTTTTAATTAAAGCTAACTATAGTAAAAATGCTCTTACAGTTGAGATAAGAACAGCAGAAAAATATGTAGCAATCTTGAAAAAGCCATAGTAGTTTTTTCGAAGACACTTATGCCAAAGGTGTCTTTTTTTAGGTGTCATGCTATAGTTAAATTGAGGTATTTCAGTATAATTGTGTTATGAGGAAGGGGAAAAATAATGCATCCGAAACTACAGGCAGCAATAGATTCTATTGATTTTTACCAGGTAACATATCCAGAAGATGCTTGTATTATAGTTGCTGATACTGAGAAAGTCATTGCCTATAAGCCAGGAAAACAAGTGGACTTAAAGATTAAAGTTGGTGATCCTATAGTGAAGTATCGTGGAACAACAACTGAAAAGGCTCTTAGCTCAGGAAAGTTTATTAGGGAAGAGCGAGGTTCTGAGGATTTTGGAATGGCGTATATTGCCTCAGCACAACCTATTTTTGATGGTGGGAAAGTAGTTGGTGTGTTAAGTGCCATTATTTCGAATGAAAAAATGGATGGTATGCGTTTATTAGCGACAGAGCTTTCTAGTTCTGTTGAAGAAATGATCGCAACGAATGAAGAGTTAGCAGTAGCAAGTGTAGATGTATCAAATCGCTTGGAGGAGCTATCCAACTTTTCGGAATCAATGACTGGAGATATTCAACAAATCAATACGATTGTTAATTTAGTAAAAGATTTAGCCATGAAATCTAAAATTCTTGGATTAAATGCTTCCATTGAGGCTGCTCGCTCAGGTGAGCATGGACGGGGCTTTGCTGTAGTAGCATCTGAAATACAGAAAATGTCTCAAAGTAGTAATGAAAGTGCCAATAGCATTACAAATCAATTAGAAAGCATTAAACAATCTATTGATCAAGTCAATGAATCAGCAAATCAAATCGCAACGTTTACCCAGCAATTTTCTGTGAGTATGCATGAATTAACCGATACTTATAAAGGAATTAACAGCACAGCAGAAAAATTAATGCATATTAGCGAGGTAAAAGCCTAACATATAAAAGGATAATAGCAATTTAAACGCTATTATCCTCTACATTTATATGATATTTAAAATTTCTTGTGGTGTAGCAACTTTGTATTCGGGCTCTTCTTGTTGTACAACTTCAATAGCGTCATATCCCCAACTAACCCAAATAATAGGCACGCCTACTTTTTTGCAGGCTACGATATCTCTTTGCTCATCACCAATGTATAAAACTTCTGATGGTGTAATGTTTGAATCTTTTAAAAATTTCTTCATTACTTTATCCTTTCCAAAAATACGGTTTGAGCAAAGAACATTTGATATACACTGAATGCCGTTCATTTTTAGAAATTCTAAAATGTTCTCCTGTGAATTGGAGGAAATAATAAGGATTTTATAGCCTCTTTTATCAATATCCATAAGGACTTCTTTAATACCATCATAAAGATGAACATCATTTAATGACTGACGATACAAGCGATAAAACTGTGGTAAAATCATGGGCAATTTATACATAGGAAAGTCGAATAATTTACTACGTTCCGCTATAGACAATTTTTTCAATGCTTCGATTTCCTTTAACTCAATTCCTTTAAATTTATATTTCAGCGCAAGTGTATTCCAAGCTGATGCAAACACTGCCGTAGAATCTGCCAATGTTCCATCAAAATCAAAGATAATATATTTCATGACAAATTTTCTCCTTTAATCATCTAGTTGTAAAGACGTTTTTTTCTTGAAAATGTTACTGCCTATTTTTAAAATAATGACATGATTATACAGAATATGAAACAGCGTATTATAAATAACCCCAGATGACTATTTTTTTTACTAATGGGTAAATATTTTTTCAGGTTCTTTGGTAAATATTGTACCGAAAAATGCTTTGAATTCAATAACGAAATCATCTTTAAAATATTTTTATTTAGTTAAATGGACAAAAAAAGTACCTGTCATCCGTTGTTTGAGTTGGGTGACAGGTACGACTATTATGAAACATCTTGTGTTGTATCTCGTTTTTTTGTTAAATAATATGCATTTACTGAGGAAGTAATAGGAATGATAAGTGCGATTCCAATACCTGCGCAGAATATCATAATAAGTTCAGTGGCAAATATTTTAGAATTAACAATTTCGCCAATTGAATAAGATAAATCTTTAAACCATATGAGCAAGCTTAAATATCCACCGAAGAAAGCGAAAAATAATGTATTTGTATCTGTACCTAAAATGTCCCTTCCAATGCTTAAACCTGATGTAAATAATTTTCTTCTACTAATTAACGGGTTATGGTGAAGAATCTCATGCATGGAAGTAGCGATGGAAATGGCAACATCCAAAATTGCACCAATCGTGCTCATAATAATAACGGATGCTCCAATTTGCACAAAATTAACCCCAATATAAAGTGAAAAAATACTAATTTCTTCTGTAGATTCTTCCCCGAATCCTCGAATCATTGATTTCTCCGTTACAAAAACAATGAATAGTAATAAAATGACAATCGTAATCATCGTAGAAATGAATGCAGTTACCGTTTTACTGCTCATTTCATTAATAAAAAATAAGCTAATCCAGCTAATGACGGTACAGGCAATGAGCGTTAATACAATCGGACTATTTTTCTGATTGGTCATTAAAAAGATAGTGATAAAGAGTACTCCAAAGTTTAAAAATAAAGATAGAAAAGATCGAACACCTTTTTTTCCACCAATAGCGATCATCAATATGAATAAAATGGCAGTTAACCATACTAATACATTCATTATTTTGCCCTCTTTCGATTAATGAAAAAAATAGAAGTATATAGACTGATCGGAATCGTTAAGACAACACCGATTCCACCTGCTAGGGCTCGGGCTAATTCTAACGAAAGGTTCAAGGAAAGTGTTTGACCTAATGGATAAGAATTTTTTAAATATAAAATTAACATAGGAATTGAGCCACAAATATAAACAAAAAACAAAATACTTGTAATCGTTCCCATAATGTCTTTCCCAATATCCATACCTGAGGTTTTCAGTGCTTTGTCAGAAATATTGTGGTTTTGCTCAAATAAAGCGAACATTGAAGAAGCCATGGTAATGGAGACATCCATTACAGCCCCTAGTGCTCCAATAAATAACCCAGCCATAAAAATCACTCGATAAGGTCGCGTTAAAAATTGCATTTCTTCATATCGAATTCCATTCTCGTTTGTGATCCACAGTACTAAAGCGCTAATCAATAACGAAATAAATGTTCCTAAAAGTGTTGCAACAATCCCTGCATATGTTTTTTCATTCAAGCCGTTAATGAGCATTAAAGAAATGATCGTAAATAAAAGAACACATACCCCACTTATAAATATCAAATTTATATTTGAATGCACATATAAATCCAAGGCGAAGGATAATACAAGAGAATTTATAATTAAACTGATGATTGAGAATAATCCTTGTCTTTTTCCAACAATCAGCAAAGCAAAAATAAAAATCCACGCTACTATCAAGACGAACTGATCACGTTTTACGTCTAAAATTGTCCCAGCCAAATCTCCATTTTTGTCCGTATTTGCTTTAATGGAAACAAATAATTTATTCCCAACATGGTACTCTTGGTCGTAGGCACCAGATGCTGAATACTCATTTGTAAAATGAATAAGCTTCCCTTTTTCTTCACCATTTTTTAATATAGCTGTAATTAGCTGAGTATATAAATGATCATCATTTTCATACATATCCGTTACAGGGTTTGATTCTTTTAATTCCGTTTTTATAACTTCAGCAATTGGACGATCATAAAAAGCTTCATTGTGATAAACGAAAAAAACAGAAGCGATAAAGCAAATTGCCATAAAGGTATAAAATATAATTTTGTTATAAGACTTTTTCTTCAAGATGTTTTGCAATAAAAAAACCTCCAATGTGAGAAGGGAATCTAATCAAATTCGTTGCGTTCATTGTTAGAGTTGACACGAACAATGACTCACAATATCATTATGATTTTTTAACTTCTTTCAGCAGAAGTATCCCACCTCTATAGGCGGTGAGATGAATGCGAATTTAAGTTACTTTTCTGCGGGTGTCCAAACACCTGTACCTGTCGCTACGCTTTCGGTACAAAAGACATTTGCTGAAAGAAGTTAGAGCCTCCGGTGGATGTCACGGAATCGGAAAGGAATTGAATAAAGGATGTTAGCCTAAAATCATCGCATCCATGCGATAACGGCTAACTGACCTGCATCGGTGCCGCTGCCGCTACGCTTTCGCGCAAAAAACATCTGCAGGCCTAAGCACAAAGCCGATTCCGGACGCAATTACGCCGAGGCATAATTGATTGTCAAGCAGATTAAAAAAGTGCCATTATATAGTAACGTGCTAATTGAATAGAGGTTCCTTAATTATATAATCGAGGCTAAACTGGCTTTTAAGTTAGTTATAGCATATTTAAATTATTGTTATTCATTGAGAAGTTTATTAATTAAATCACTTATAGAGAAATATTATGTGCATAGTCGTGTTGATTAGGAAAATAGAGGTTTATTATTAACCAATCAAAGGTTTTATTGTTGATTTTTTGATTATGTACGACCGTTTTTAGCTGGTTGTAATAGAGGAAGCGGTTCCGTCACTCGCCCGCAGTGGAAATTGGCTTCTTCCAAATAATAGGGGTAAGCAACACACCTTATTTGGCTCAGACACGCCAATGAAACGAGCGGGACAACCATTTGAGCTTGCACCTACCTATATTTATTTAGCCTCCGATGACTCATCCTTCGTTACTGGTCAAGTACTACATGTGAATGGGGGTATATAATGACGGAAACTTAGGCAATTAAGGGATTTGTGTTTTTTAACGTTTTGTGATAGATTAGTAGATACTAAATTCGAAAGGAGGTAAAAGTGATGGAAACTGTATTCGCAAAAGGCTTAGCAGAAAAAGAGGTAAAATCTTACATGCTTGGTGGGGATTTGCTATCAAAGGGAGAAGTCTGCCCTTTTTTAAGCAAATTTCATATCGAAAACAGATTCCGGAAGCTTTTGCCTTCTTATTTTAACAATTGTAGTCATTAATTTTTGACGAACTTGTATAAATATATTTATGCAATTATGGCGCCGGTTCTGTACGGCGCTTTTTTACGTTCCATTGTGAAATATAAGGAATCTTTCCCTTACTTGTAGGGTTTTTTTCGCACTTTTAAGGCGCCGTTCTTCGGCGTCTTTTTTGTGTTTTAAAGGAGTGAAAAGAGATGTGTAACCTTATATGTCCATTCATCTGTTAAGCGTCTTTAGCTTTGCAAAAGAGATGGTCAAAATCTATAAGGAGATTAAACAAATGATACTTCAATTAAATGGAATTAGTAAAAGCTATTTGGGAGATCCAGTTCTGTCAAATATAACGATGAAAATTGAGCGAGGAGATAAAATTGGCCTCATAGGTGTTAATGGGGCTGGTAAATCAACATTATTAAAGATAATTGCAGGAGACCTTCCTTATGATAATGGAGAACTGTACATCGGGAAAGGCATTAAAATTGGTTATTTACGTCAAGACAGTGGGTTGAAGCTAGACAATACAATTTGGGCTGAAATGTTAGAAGCGTTACCTGACCTACTTGAGGTTGAAAAAGAACTTCGAGAGCTTGAAAAGAAGATGAGCGAGCCGATGTTCATAGACAATCCTAAAAAATTTGAAAAAATTATGGATCGATATGCAATAAAATCAGAATGGTTTATGCAGCATGGTGGCTATGAAATGGAAGCTAAAATAAACAGTATTCTTAATGGCATGGGCTTTGAAAGTACGTCAAAAAATACCCCTATTCATCAGCTAAGCGGTGGACAAAAAACTCGACTTGCACTAGCGAAAATTTTACTGGAACAGCCAGATTTACTAATGCTAGATGAACCGACGAATCATTTGGATTTTACAACATTAAATTGGCTTGAAGCGTATTTACGCTCATACCAAGGTTCCATTCTTGTCATTTCGCATGATCGATATTTTTTAGATGCACTTGTCAACGGTATTTATGAGATTGAGCGAACAGAAGTCAGGAAATATGTTGGCAATTACTCTAAGTATGTAGAAGGAAAAGAAAAAAATCGTAACTTGCTTGAAAAAAAATATGTCTTGCAACAGCAAAAAATTTCGAAAATGGAAGACTATATACAACGCAATATTACTATGGCTACTTCTTCTAAAAGTGCAAAAAACAAAAGAAAACAGCTTGAGAGAATAAAACGAATTGAAAAGCCTCTAAAGGATTTAAAACATACACAGATGGCATTTTTAATGGAAAAAAACTCTCATAAGGAAGTGTTAAAGGTACGAGATTTATCGGTTTCCTTTACGGTAGAATGCGAGCAACAACCGCTATTAAAAAATATTAATTTTCAGCTACATCGTGGTGATAAGGTTGCATTAATTGGTCCGAATGGTGTTGGAAAATCAACACTAATAAAGACGCTGTTAAAGGAGATTAGTCCAGATAGTGGTGTTATCACTTGGGGGAATGGTGTTACGGTAGGTTACTACGATCAAGAGCAATCGAATTTACATCCAAATAACACCATTTTACATGAGGTCTGGAGTATTACCCGCACATTGAAGAAGCGAGAGTTCGTACTGTTTTGGGGAATTTCTTATTTACTGGTGAAGATGTTTTTAAAAAGATATCTACCCTCAGTGGAGGTGAGAGGGCACGAGTAGCTTTAACGAAACTCGTATTGCTAAAAGCTAATGTGCTTATTATGGATGAGCCAACTAATCACCTTGATTTATTTAGTAAAGAAGTATTGGAACAGGCTCTTTTGAATTTTGAGGGAACACTTTTCTTTATTTCGCATGATCGATATTTTCTTAATAAGCTAGCACACAAAATGGTGGAGCTTTCCACAACTGGTACGAGTATCTTTAGCGGTAATTATGACGATTACATGAAAATGAAATTAAACTAAGGGACATAACATGGAAAGGCAAAGAGGACCACCTATTAAGAAAATATTTGTGTTAGTTAATAAAATATAAAAGCGAAAAGAGGAAGAGAGTATGACAAATAATCAAATTGCAGTTATTACTGGATCAGGTAGTGGAATTGGTAGAGCAACTAGTACTAAATTTGCTGAAAATGGCTATAAAGTTGTGTTAGTAGATTTTAACGAGAAAACTGGAGAAGAGACCCTTAAACTAATTCAACAAAATGGCGGTGAAGGAATTTTCGTTAAAGCGGATGTTTCCAAAGTAGAGGATGTTCAGAATTATGTACAGCAAGCGGTAAACACATATGGCCGTATCGATGTATTCTTCAATAACGCTGGCATTATTCAAAAATTCGCACCATTTACAACGGTAGAATTGGAAGAATACGATCGTCTTATGGATATCAATGTAAAAGGTATTTTTCTTGGCATGAAATATGTCATCCGAGTAATGGAAAAGCAGGGTAAAGGGTCGATTATAAATACTGCTTCATCGGCAGGTATTCGTCCAGAACACAGTATCGCTGTATACTCCGCAAGTAAACATGCAGTAATCGGTTTAACGAAAGGGGTAGCGATCGAGTATGCAAATAAAGGTATTCGTATTAATGCTGTGTGTCCAGGTGGTATCGTTACACCATTATTCCATAGTGTTGCTGAAACACTTGAAAAAACAGGATACGTACCCGAAGAAATGTCACGTGTACGTATGGGACGTCATGGTGAACCAGAAGAAGTAGCAGAAGCGGTCCTATTCTTAGCTTCGGATAAAGCTAGCTTCATGGCTGGTGCTGTTGTCTCTGTTGACGGTAGTTTGACTGTATAAATTTATTGTCCTTGGAACAGCACGCCTTTGGTCTTTTTAATGACCAAAGGTGGTGGCTGTTTTTATGTCGCGAATGTGAAATGAATTAGAGAAAAAATTTTTATAAACAATTATCTGGATAATAAAATAAAATAGTGTTATCGTAAGTAATAGCTAAATAAAAATATCCTTCAGGGTCGGGTGAAATTCCCAATCGGCGGTGATGAAGTAATTCAAAGTCCGTGAGCGCAAGCTGATTTGGTGCAAATCCAAAACCGACAGTTATAGTCTGGATGGGAGAAGGGTAAAAGTGTGAACTTTTTAAATTCGCTTGAGTTTATAAGGTTTATTTGATTATGCTTTTATGTTAACTACTTCCCGTCGTTTAGTTGGGAAGTAGTTTTTGTTTTATTTAGCTAAAAAATTAAATAGCAGTAGTTCTTCGGGGTCGGGTGAAATTCCCAATCGGCGGTGATGAAGTAATTCAAAGTCCGTGAGCGCAAGCTGATTTGGTGCAAATCCAAAACCGACAGTGACAGTCTGGATGGGAGAAGAACGATGAGATGACAGCCTATGGAAAAATTTTGTATCCATGAGGTTTATTTGTTGACGTCTTATGTATATAAACTCCCAAACCCCTTTAATCTAAGGGGTTTTTTGTTTGAACGGAAATTATTAAATGAATGAAAGTAGGTGAAAAAATGTTTACAGGAATTGTTGAGGATATTGGTACCGTAAAAACCATGCAAAGCGATAGAAAAAGTATGAAAATTACCGTTATTTCAAAGAAAATGGTAGAGGATGTAAAGCTCGGGGACAGTATAGCGGTCAATGGTGTTTGTTTAACAGTGATACATTTTAATGAACAAGAGCTAACGATGGATGTAATGCCTGAAACAGTGAGCGCAACAAATTTACAGCAGCTGGCAGTTGGAGATCCGGTAAATTTAGAGCACGCTATGTCAGCTAATGGACGTTTCGGTGGTCATTTTGTATCCGGACATGTAGACGGGGTAGGGAAAATAGTGCGCAAGCGGCCATTAGCAAATGCAGTCTATATTGATATTGAACTATCAACGGAGTTAACGAGCTACTGTATTCCAAAGGGCTCCATCACAATTGATGGAACGAGTCTAACACTCTTTCATGTCGAGAAAAATGGTGTCACAGTATCCCTGATACCTCACACTTACAAGGAAACCATTTTAGGTAAGAAGAAGCTTGGTGATCTCGTCAATGTAGAAACCGATTTAGTTGGAAAATACATTTTGCATCAACTTAAGTATGGACAGGAACCACCGACCATTACAAGAGACTTCTTAGCACAAAACGGGTTTTAACCAATACTCTAAGAACTGGAGGTGGAGATATTGCTACATTCAATTGAAGAAGCAATAGAGGATTTAAAACAAGGTAAGATGATTATTGTAGTAGATGACGAGGACCGAGAAAACGAAGGGGACTTACTCGCACTTGCGGAATTTATGACACCTGAAACGATTAACTTTATGGCGACCTATGGAAGAGGTCTTATTTGTACACCGATTTCACAGCAGATTGCACAAAAATTAGCATTAACGCCTATGGTTAGTATTAATACAGATAATCATCAAACGGCATTTACCGTTAGTATAGATCATGTAGACACAACAACTGGAATTAGCGCCTTTGAACGGGCAATGACTATACAAAAGATGCTAGAGCCACAAGCAAAAGCTGCGGATTTTCGTAGACCGGGCCATGTATTCCCGTTAATTGCAATGGACAATGGTGTATTAGAGCGTAGAGGACATACAGAAGCAACAATCGATTTGGCCAAGCTGTGTAATAGTATTCCTGCGGGAGTTATTTGTGAAATTATGGGCGACAACGGCAAAATGCTACGCTTTAATGACCTCGTTAAATATGCAGCGCAACATCATTTAAAAATGATTTCAATTGAAGCATTGGCAACATATCGTCGTCAACAAATAATAGAAGAAAACACAATGACATTATAAAAAAGGAGAAAAGGACAATGGGTAAAAAATTTGAAGCACAATTAATTGGTACGGATTTAAAAATAGCAGTAGTAGTAGGTCGTTTTAACGAATTTATTACAAGCAAATTATTGGACGGTGCATTAGATGGTTTAAAGCGTCATGGTGTGGATGAGAATTCTATCGATGTAGCATGGGTTCCTGGTGCATTTGAAGTTCCATTCATCGCAAAACAGTTAGCTGAAACAAAGAAATATGATGCAATTATTGGATTAGGTACAGTAATCCGTGGCTCAACAACACATTATGATTATGTATGTAATGAATCAGCAAAAGGAATTGCAAATGTGTCATTAACAACAAATGTACCTGTTATTTTTGGCATTGTTACTACTGAAAATATTGAACAAGCGATTGAACGCGCAGGGACAAAATCCGGGAATAAAGGCTATGACGCGGCAATGTCTGCTATTGAAATGGCAAATTTAAAGAAGATGATTGGATAAATCTTTCCTAATAATAGTATGGAAATTTCATAGGGAATTATTCTGAGAAAGCATTTTTAACATCAAGTATCCTTGAATATTTTTTTAAAGAATGGGGAAAATATCCGTAAGTGTATTTATGTTATTACTCATAAATGTACTAATTTGGAGCTGGTTCAGTAGGAGATGAGGAATATTTCATCAATGGAACAAGAGTTAAATTTGAAATCTTTGAAGTCACTATTTCAACGCTCTGCTGATGTGATATTCCAAGAGTATTTCTTTCAGCAACATAAAGTACATTTGATAAAATGTGAAGCGATGATTAATGAGCGGTTACTGCAGACCGTTATTGTACAACGAGTTCAATCATTATTTACTGCAACATCGGAGGAAATGATAGAAGAACATATACAAAACAATTTACGCGTTCCTCATCTTCAGAAAATATCAAGTAAAGATGATGCCATTACAAGAGTTTATAAAGGACATGTTTTACTCTATTTTGAAGATATGAATTTGCTGTATTCAAGTTATATCGCTAAAAAACCGAATCGGGAGCCTAAAGAAACAACTCTTGAATTAGTTGTCAAAGGTCCGAGAGATGATTTTATTGAGGATGTTTTTATTAATATTGCTTTATTACGAAAACGATTACCTACTAATTCATTAAGTGTTGAGACGTATGAACTTGGTAAACGATCCAGAACAACTGTGGCTGTACTTTATTTTGAAGATGTCGTAAATCAAAAGATGCTTGAGAAAATAAAATTACAGCTGCAACGAATTGATACGGATATTGTATTTAGTGGGGATTTATTGATGGAAAGAATTGAGCAGAGTGCCAAAATTCTACCTAAACATGATTATACTGGACGCCCTGATTTTGCTGTACAAGCTTTAAGTAGAGGGCGCATTATCATCATAGTTGATGGTGTATCATATGCTATCATTATCCCTGCTAATTCAATGTTACTTTTTAAAACTGGTGAAGATAATGAGTATCCGATTATTGTAAGCTCAATGGAGCGTTTACTACGAATTATGGCTATCTTAATCAGTATACTTTTACCAGGTTTTTGGCTAGCACTAACAACCCACCATCAAGAGCAATTGCCATTCATCCTATTGGCAACAGTCGTTGAATCAAGAATGGGGCTTCCATTTCCAACTATTCTTGAAATATTAATGATGCTTTTTATGTTTGAATTATTTCGAGAAGCAAATATACATCTACCCAATGTTATTAGTGGTTCAATAAGTGTTGTCGGGGGATTAATTATTGGAGATGCAGCCATTAAATCGGGTGTTACAAGCCCTTCCATGATTGTAGTGATAGCTACCTCAAGTATTGCAGCCTTTACTCTCGTCAACCAATCTATTGTATCAGCAATGAGTATTCTCAGGTTAATCATTGTTTTAGCATCTGCCTTTTTAGGGTTATTTGGATTTTTCGTTTCGGTGTTTTTCATACTTCTTTATACTGCAAATTTACGAGTATTAGGTGTTCCTTACTTAAATATGGGAGCAGATTTAGACTGGCAGGATATTAAAAGATCTTTAGTTCGCTTATCTCCTTCAGGTTATCGTAAGCGACCGAAATTTTTAAATGTACAGGATGATACAAAGACATCGAGTAGGAAAAAATAAACACTTAGCATGTAGAGATCAGGCTTTTATAGGCCTGTTTTTTTTTCCTTTTTTCACTTGACCTTATATTTACTTGAAGCTTTACGATAAATATAGAAAACCAATTACATTAGGAGAGGACGCAGAACCGATAACAATTTCCTTTAAAGATTATTTGGGCGAAGCTCTAACGCTTCCTAAAAGGTTAAACGGTTGGATTGATCTAAACAACAATGATGGAATGGAATAAGCAATATATAATAAGGAGGGGGCATGATAAAATGCTTCTCCTTTTTAGTTTACTTTCTAGGGAAGGATTATTAAACTAATGGTTGCGACTAGAACGATGTTTCGCTCGAAAAATAAAAATTGTTTTAGAATTTTATTAGTTCCTGACAGACTTCTTCAACGTCAGTAATGGGAAGGAGATAGCCCAAAAAGTAAGTGGCGATAAATGTGGGGTGGTAATAGTCAAAACTCGCTTAGGATGATAAGATAAGAACGAATATTTTGATTTAGAGAGGCGAAGAAACCTGAATGGTATGCATTTACCCAAGCCGGTTCAGGACGTAACCATAAAAAAGAAGATTACTATAGTATAATAGAAATATTGGATAGAATCGTTTCCCTAGTGGAGAGTATGACATGATGTTAACTTCGGCTAACGATTTTTGTATTTGATGCGAAAGCCAAGCCCAACTAAATTAAGGCATTATTCATGTCTATAGATGAGGAAGTACCAGTTAGTATGAAAACAAGAAAAATAAAACTAATTTTATTACTATCAATTATCTTATTAATATTGTTTACAAGTTTAAACATCTTTACATCCTATATAAAAATGAAAAAGACCGTAGAAGAGTCAATCGCGAACCAAAGTCTGGAAGCGGCTAATTCTATTGCATCTTCAATTGATGTAGAGGCGTACAAACAATTTTTAGATAACCCCGAGAAAAACGATTATTATTGGCAATTGAGAAGCTACTTAAATGATGCAAGAGTAAAATTAAGTGCTTTATTTGTTTATACATTAGATATTGTTAATCCAAAGGTATCCAAAGCAATGATTATGGGGTTACCAAGTGAAGTTGAAGGCTTTGATATCGGAATGGACTGTACAGTACCCGAGACACAAGTGCAAAAAGCTTATAATGGAGAAACATTTGCAACAGATGTAATACAAGATTCTGTACATGGCTCCTACTTAACTGTTGGTGCACCGATTAAGGATGAAACAGGGGAGATTATTGCATACTTAGGCATTGATATTAGTGCAGACACATTAAATGACATCAAGGGAAAAGTGATCCAAGACAATCTTTTTATCTTTATTTTTAATGGTGTACTCATTTTAATCGTTATCGGCTCTGTTTTCTTCTTACAGAGATGGTATCAAAAAGAAGTGGCAGAGGAAGTTGGAGCGACAGAAGATACATATCAAGCAGAAATTAAAACTTTAATCAGTTCCGTGTCCTCTTTAAGACATGATTTCACAAATCATATACAAGTATTGCATGGATTTCTGCAATTAGACAAACCTGATCAGGCCAAACAATATTTATATTCACTATCCAAAGAGGTTCAGGCAATTAAGTCTCTCAAATTAAATATTGATCACCCTGGCTTGTCGATTTTATTACAAACGAAAAAACTAACTGCACAAAATCATAATATTGATATGGATTTTTCAGTATCACAGGATGCATTTAATAAAATTAAAACAACGGATTTAATCAAAATCTTGTCGAATTTAATAGATAATGCGATTGATGCGGCAAATGAATTATCGGAAGAGCAGCGTAAAATAACAATTTGCTGTAAAGCTGATGACAAGCAATATGAATTTAAGGTTACAAATACCGGACCAAATATTGTGGAAGCAGAGCAAATATTCAAGCAAGGATTTTCCACTAAGAAACCAGAAAGTGGTAAAATAAGAGGGCAGGGCCTGTTTATTGTAAATGAAATTGTCAATAAGTACGAAGGTCAAATTTCTATCGATTCATCCAAACATTTAGAGACAACGGCAATAGTAACCATTCCAATAAAGTAAATTTCTAAGAGGCTGGGACAAAAGTGTTTCAGCCAACAAAAAAACCGAACTATTCAATGAAACGCTTATGAAGTGTTTCGGAATAGTTCGGTTTTTCTATTTATCGTGTTTTGTTAATTTAGAAATTATTCGACTTTTCGAAGGAGCCATTTAGTTATGTCCCAGCCTCTTTTTATCTTTATTGATTGAAGTTCACGACCGGCGAAAGAGGGAGTTTTAGCAGCGAAGTAAAGGGGTTTACCGGCTAAATAGGAAATTTTACAGGTGAAATAAAGGAATTACTCCGGCAAATTTAGTTGCTCTTTCGATGAAGTAACTCCTTCGCTGCTAAAAGCTGTTTCAACTTTCATATTTACATTTTTTGAGCAATTCATTTCATATATTTCTAATAATCAACATGGTATTCTATTAGGAGGAGATGAAATATTTGGATAAATCAATCTTGGATTTATTGAAAAAGGGTGGATTCATTTTGTATGCAAGGCATGGCGAGGCAACTGTCGGGGTAGATCAGTCATATTTAAATTTTCAAGATTGTTCTACTCAAAGAAATTTGTCTGAAGTTGGGCGAAGGGAAGCCATTTACTTTGGACAAATACTACGCTATTTACAAATTCCAATCAGTTCACCGATTGTCGCAAGTCCTTTTTGTCGAACAATTGAAACGGCAAAGCTTGCATTTCCTTATGCCTATATCCAAATTGATCCGCTTGGATATGAAATTTATAAATTGGGTGGAAACATTCCAATCGTTGAAAAAACAAATATATTATCAATTCTACAATCAGTGCTAGAAAGAAAGCCACCACAGGGGATGAATCAAGTGATCATTGCTCATAGCTTTCCTGAAGGTGTTGGATTAGGGAGAATTTCAAACATCGGAATGGTTATTGTTAAGCCAAACGGTCCTGGAAATGGTTATGAAATAATAAAAAAATTAACTTTAGAAGATTTATCACTTTTAGGTAGTAGCTCAAATTAAACTTCTTTCTATAGAAGCCTCCCACCTCAATAGGTGGTGAGATGAATGCGGGTCTAAATTGCTTTTCAGCGGGTGTCTAAAGCTGAAAGAAGTTAAGCCTCCGGCGGATGTCACGGAATCGGAAAGGAGTCCTTAGAGGATGTTAGCCTAAAATCATCGCATCTATGCGATAACGGCTAACTGACCTGCATCACGCAGGCCTAAGCATAAAGCCGATTCCGGACACAATTATGCCGAGGCATAATTGATAAAGAGATGGGAGATAAGCATGGACATAAAAACGGTCTCACAGTGCACTTTAGAGGAAACTTTAAAAACTTGGAATAAAGGCTTTGAGGGGTATTTTGTACAAATAGAAATGAATGAAGAGATGTTTTTAAACCGAATCGTTGGAGAAGGACTATCGCCAGAGCTTTCAATCGTCGCATTTGATCATAATAATCCTGTGGGTATTGTATTAAATGGCTTCAGACAAATAGATGGTAAGAAAACATCTTGGAATGGCGGAACAGGCATTTCTCCAGACTATCGCGGTAAAGGTGTTTCTCGTGTTTTAATGGAAGAAACTATCGCCATCTATGAAAGAGAGAATGTGGAAGTTGCAACGCTTGAAGCTATAAAAGAGAATAAAGTAGCAATTGCGTTATATGAGAAGTATGGCTATACAATTACAAATCAATTGCTATTTTTAAGTGGCGAATATAAAGCTAAAGTAGAACAGCAAGCCACAATTCATGTGGAAACTATTAGACCAGAGCAGCTATCACATTTATCTTTTTATCAGGAAGATGTTCCTTGGCAATGTAGTTGGCAAAGTAATAAACAAGGTGAAGCTAAAGTTTTTTACAACGAGAATAATGAAGCGATTGGCTATATGTTATATAAAATAGTATGGGATAAGGATGGAGCCATCGACCACATAGTGCTTTATCAATTAGAGCTATTGGAGAATGGCAATGTAGAACATATTCCACACTTTATCGCTAGCATTACAAATCACAAAGTAAATTTAGCCACAGTTAACTTTTTAGCAAGCAATCCAGCGGCGAGCTATTTGATGGAAAATGGGCTAGAGGTGAAGACAGAGCAAGTGCAAATGAAGAAGAACATGTTTGCGAGATGAGTAGAGAGAATTAGGGACGGTTTGAAATGTCAACGTTAAGCTGAACAACAACGTAGATAAATTTTATTAAACTCTAAACTGGAAAGTGGAACAGAGATTTTCTCTACGAATGATAATAATACTTATAAAATCATTGCGGACTTTAATAGGCAACAAATACTTTATAAGGTTTTGCTTGAGGGCTAGTCATCTTTATTTGGATTTGTACCAGGTTGTCAACATTCAAGAATTCCAGTATACTAATCCAATAAAGAATGTAAATAAAGGATGAATTTAAATGACGTTTGAAGAGATATTACCACGCTTAAAAGCGGGAGAAAAAGTAATTCGTAAAGGTTGGGGCGGTGCTGAGTTGTATGTGAAGCTTGTTGGACAAAGCGAACATGATGGCGAGGCTTTGAATCCTTATTTTTTAATTAATGTACGTGGTGAGGGCTATACAATGTTCACACCAACAGTCTGTGATTTATTAGCGGAAGATTGGATAATTGTCAATTAATCGAAAGTGCCATCTCAAATGAGGTGGTTTCTTTGTTTTTTGAGGAGAGATATATATGAAGTTTGAAGAATATAAGGGCAAGACGGTATTTGTAACGGGGGCAGCATCAGGTATTGGTCAAGCCCAAGCTATTGCATTTTTAAAAAATGGAGCGAGTGTATTCGGGTTTGATTTAGATGAGCAAGGGTTAGTAAATTTACATCAACAATATCCTGAACAATTTGCCTATAGAGTAGGTAGTGTATGTAATAAGAACGATGTAGAGCAAGCATTTGAAGCTGCGATTTCAATATTTAAGCAAGTAGATATTTTATTAAATACCGCTGGCGTTTTAGATGGCTTTGCAAAAACGCTTGATACAGATGAGGCGCTTTGGGATAAAATTATGAATACCAATGTAAAGGGTACATTTTTTGTGACAAATACGATATTACCCCATATGGTAAAAAGAAAATCTGGGGTAATCGTTAATATGGCATCTATTGCAGGGCTTGTTGCAGGCGGTGGTGGCGCGGCGTATACAGCGTCTAAACATGCGATTGTAGGCTATACGAAGCAGTTAGACTTAGATTATTGTCGTGAAGGAATTCGCGCCAATGCCATTGCACCTGGAGCCATTCAAACACCAATGAACAAGGCAGATTTTGAAGGTGATGGTGCAATCGCAAAATGGGTCGCCGATGAAACGCCTGCTGGACGTTGGGCCCAACCAAGTGAAGTAGCGAGTTTAACACTTTATTTGGCTAGTCAATCAGCTGATTATATACACGGAGCCATTATACCGATTGATGGCGGATGGCTTACTAAATAGTATTGTTCAATCGTAAATTCTTCTGCTATAATACGCAAGTAAGCAAAATCTAGCTTGCACTGCGGCACTTCAGATAGGGCGAAAAGCTCTCTTCCTTTGGCCGTAGTTATTACTAAAATAGCGGATATGCTATTTTACAAAGGAGAATAAAATTGCATACATCTATTGTAAAAGATTCTAGCCGTACTTCTGTAACCGAACTTACAAAGACGGCACTTGTTGCAGCTTTATATGTGGCTGTAACTGTTTTATTGTCAGTTATAAGTTTTGGGGCAGTTCAACTTCGTTTGTCGGAGATGTTTAACTACCTGGCCCTATATAACAAGCGCTATGTGTTAGCAGTGACTCTAGGAGTAGTACTAGCAAATTTCATGTCACCAACGTGGGTATTAGATGTACCTATTGGTGGAATTGCGACATTTCTCGTTTTAATTCTTTGCAGAAGAGTAACGAAAAATATAACAAATGATATTGTGAAAATGGTTATAACTGCATTGATTTTTGCTATATCAATGTTCACAGTTGCAGGACAATTAACAATTCTCAATGATCTTCCATTTTGGGCAACCTGGTTTACAGTAGGTGTTGGAGAATTGCTATCCATGACTGTTGGTGGTATGACTATTTATTTATTAAATAAAAAAATTGATTTGACGAAATAAATTGAAGTAAAAAAGCAAGTCACCATTAAAAGGGGACTTGCTTTTTTGACTCTATAAGAAACCTAGTTTGCGATGAGTCGGCGGAAAAGGAGGGGGAGCACCTGAATATTTAGAGAACCTTCACATCGTGTCTCCCTCAATAAATTCTTTTCTATATTATTCCACTGTAACAGATAATTCCTTTACAAGGAGAGATGAAGAGCCATACCCATCTGGCAGGAAGTAAAGCTCTGAGCTGATTTCTTCGATATTATTTAAAAACTCAAAGAAGTTTCCGGCGATTGTCATCTGCTTCACAGGTGATGCAATTTTACCATCTTGAATATGGAATCCTTTTGCCGCGACTGAAAAATCACCAGAAACCGTATTCGTACCAGAGTGAAGGCCAGATAATTCAGTAATAAGTACTCCTTCAGAAACTGAGGCCATTAACTCCTCTTGTGATCGCTTACCTGGTGAAATATATAAATTTTGAGGTGCGATTGATAAAGTACCTTTGTACGAGTCTTTATGTGCATGCCCACTCGTTTCGCGGCCTTCCTTTTTTGCCGTTTTTCTATTATGCAAAAGTGTTTGCAGTGTTCCATTTGAAATTATAGCCTGCTCCTTTGTTGCAACACCTTCACCGTCAAAGCTTGCTCCAGACAAAGCTTCAGGATGGAATGGAGCATTCAGTAATGTAAAGGCATCTGACGCTACTTTTTGTCCGACTTTCCCTTTTAAGAGAGATTGGTCCTTTTGTGCATTTTCAGCTGACAATATAGGCATAAAAGTACTTAGTAAAGAAGCTGTCGCATCAGAGCGTAGGATGATTGGGTATTTTCCAGATGGAATCGACTTCTCACCTAGATTCACAAGTGCTTCCTCGGCTGCTGCTTTGGCAATTTCATCAGCATTGAGAGAATAAAAATCACGTGTCATTTTCAAATACCCACCCGTTTTCAGTTCCTCACCTTCTTTCACAACTGTAGAAAGGAAGATGACTAAACCGTTCTCCTTATGTGATAAGGAAAGGTTTTTACTATTCGCTAATGAACGTTCAGTAGTATATTCTTGAAGAAAACAGTAATCAAGCGTTACAATGCGGGAATCGTATGCACGAATTTTTTGTTCAATTGAACGAAGTAGCTTAATTTTTTCAGGAATTCCGATCGTCTCTAATTCTGCATTGTAAAATTCATATGGCGTGTATTCATTACTGCCTTCAAAAATATCTATGCCCTCATCTTCATCTAGAATGTCTGCATTTTCTTTTGCACTGTTGATTAAAAAGGACATCGATTCATCGTCTAGTTTTTCTGTATAGGCGTAACCCATTTTTCCGTTATGTAGCCCACGTAGACTTAGGCCCCCATCTTCAGACGTTTCATAGCTATCAATCTGACTTTCGTATAACATACATTGAAAAGAGTTTTTTCGTTCATAATAAACTTCAGCCTCTATAAAACCGGCTTCTATCGCCTTATTTAGTAGTTTTTCTTGATATTCAGCAATGTTCATAACTTATTCCCCCTTTGTTCCTCCAACTGTCATTTCACTAACACGAATCATCGGCTGACCAACATTGACAGGAATACTACCGCTAATTGATCCGCACATGCCAGCACCGTGCGCAAGATTATTTCCAACACGATCAACTTGCTGTAATGTTTTTGCCCCGTTGCCTATAAGTGTTGCACCACGTACAGGACGATCAATTTTTCCATCCTTTACGATATAAGCCTCCATAACCGCGAAGTTATAATCTCCAGTCGATGGATTTACTTGCCCGCCACCCATATATTTTGCATAAATACCATATTCGGTAGATGCAAAAATTTCTTCAGGTGTAGAAGTGCCTGGAGCGATATATGTGTTCGTCATCCGGGATGTTGGATTGAAACGATAGGATTGGCGACGTGAAGAGCCTGTTGGTTCAGCATTCATACGGCGACCATTAAATTTATCAATCAAGTAGCCTTTTAAAATACCATTTTCAATTAAGATATTTTTTCGCGTTTTTTCCCCTTCATCATCAATGTTAAGGGAACCCCATTCGTTTGGAAGTGTGCCATCATCAATATATGTAACAATATCAGGGGCAACTTTTTCACCAAGACGATTTGCAAAAACGGAATTGTTTTTCGCGACGGCTGTTGCTTCAAGTCCATGACCACAAGCCTCGTGAAATATAACGCCACCAAATTCATTATCAATGATGACTGGGAATTTACCGCTAGGACATTCATCGGCATGAAGCATAGTGACTGCAATACGTGCAGCTTCACCAGCATAGTGCTCCAGATCTAGATTTTCGATAAATTCAAAGCCTGCATGAGCACCAGGACCATAGAAGCCCGTTTGCATTTCTTTGCCCTCGGAGGCAGTTGCCTGGATGGCAAGTCGACTATGAATACGCTTGTCCTCTACAAATTTTCCTTCTGAGTTGGCGATTAAAACATGCTGCTCTTCGTCAAGATACCTTACTTTAACTTGACTGATGCGTTCATCATAATTTCTAGCAATGTCATTAGTCTTTCGCATGATTGTTGCTTTTTTAGCATGCTCCACGCTGTTTGGTAGAATGATAATGTTATGAATAGGCGTAATAATTTCTTTTTTCAGTGGTTGAATCGTTCCAGTAGTACCTCCTTTAATGGCAAGTGCTGCTCGTTTTGCTGCTGCTAGTAGGCCTTCCTCTGAAAAATCATTTGTGTACGTATAGATGCTTTGAAGTCCAGAAAAAATGCGTATACCAATGCCGAAATCACGCCCTGAAATACTTTGTTCAATTTTTCCACTTTGTAATGTTAATTCATTGACAAACTTATCCTCGATGAAAACTTCGGAAAAATCGCCACCTGTAGAAAGAGCTGCTTCAAGTACATTTTCAATAACTGATTGTTTAATCATATTTTCTCCTCCTTTTCTAAAGTATACCAAATAATTCAAAAATTCTGTATTTGTGAAGTATATCACATGATTATATATATTCTATTTGTGACGTTTTATGATAGGGAGTGTTATGAATAGGGGAATATCTCCAATAAATATCTACATGAGAATCAAAAATTAATTATATTTAACATCTTCTTACACCAAACTAGTGGAAAGGAATAGGAAGGTGATGGAATGAAGCAACAGCAATATAGTGCAGGGGATATTGTTTATATTTTTTATCTAGATCCGTCTATTGAGGAAGTAGTAAACATACAGGAAGTGGCGGTAGTGCACAATCCAGATAATCCGAATGAGCAGTCGCTATTTCTCTTTGAGTCGTATTATCCGCTAACAAACGATATTTTAATATTTACAAGCGAAATGGATGCTGAGCAAGCTTATCACCAATATTTTCATTGATGGAGGTAGAACATACTAAGTCTATAAAAACTGATTTTCCTGGAATATAACTACTGTTTTCATGCGACAGCGGCCATTACGCCAAGGGGAAATTGATTAGTATAATCCCAATCTCAATGGTAACGCTAACAGAGATAGTAATGAAGAAGGGGAGAATACATTATGGACTCATTTCAAGCAAATTGTTGGTCGGAGCATGAAGAGCTTAAGGCTGTTATGCTTTGTGCACCTTCAAAATTAGATGTAACAGATTTAACAATAGCTGAAAATGTAGGATGGAGTGCTGCTGTCAATCATGTAAAAGCAATGGAGAATTTCATGGAATTTAAGACAACGCTAGAAAATGCGGGTGTCCATGTTATTGACTATTCGAAAGAGCTAACAAATGATGAGAAAACAGTGAGTGAGCAGCTTATTAATAGGTACTTTGTACGCGATCTTGCCTGTGTTATAGGAAATAGTATTTTCCTTGGAGAGGCAGGTAGTTCGCTAAGGCGTCCAGAGTATCCACATGCACACTCATTATTAGAAAAGTGGTTTCCAGAAAAAAATTTAAAAGTTAAACAACCTTCTACTGCTTTAGAATGTGGAGACGTGCTGATTTTAAATAAGGATGCCGTACTTATTAATATTGGAATGAGAACAACGTTAGAGGCTGTGGAAAGTATCAAGGATCGTATCTTCCAAGAAGGATTTTCGGAAATTGCGATTATTGATTTGCCAAGACGCTCCGATACACTTCATTTAGATATGAATTGTAATGTTACGAACGCTAATCTGCTAATAGCTAAAAACTTTATGCGTTATTTTCCTGTACATGTATTCACAGCTCAAACAAGTCGTTTTGAAATGACTGAGCAATTTTTAAATCACCATGGCTTTGACGTTTACTGGCTTGAAAAATATAATACAATCCCTGATATCAATTTTATAAATCTTAATCCTGAAACACTGTTGATTAGTAAGCAAGCAACGAAGCAGCAATGGACGAAGCATCCACTATTGCAAAAAAAGAACTTGATAGAAATTGATGTATCGGAGCTTGAAAAAGGCGGTGGTGGCATTCGTTGCATGACATTACCATTGTTAAGAAAGTAGCAAAAAGGCAGGAGGGTTGATCAAAATGACATCTAAAACAAGTAAAGGGAGGTTGTCTTGGTGGCAGCTTTCGCTTCTCGGTATAGGTTGTACACTAGGAACAGGATTTTTTCTAGGGACAAGTATGGCCATTCATAAAAGTGGTCCTGCTGTTGTGATTCCTTTTTTGTTAGCGGCGATTGCTACGTACATTGTCTATGATGCTCTTGTTAAGATGTCAGTTGACAATCCAGATAAGGGTTCATTCCGTACTTATGCAAAGCAAGCTTTTGGCAATTGGGCAGGATTTAGTAATGGCTGGATTTACTTAATTTCTGAGATGCTCATTATGGGCAGCCAATTGATGGCGCTTGGTATTTTCACAAAACTGTGGTTTCCGACGCTTCCATTATGGGTAGCTGCGTCTATTTATGCAGCACTTGCGTTAGCCGTTATTCTTACGGGTATGAAGGGCTTTGAAAAGTTTCAAAATATTTTTGGTGCGTTAAAGGCAGCGGCGGTTGTGATGTTTATTATAGTAGCGGCTATTTTAATAATAAAAGGATTTAATTCGGAATCCACTACACTCGATGCACTGCAGGCAAATTATGAAGAATTTTTCTCACAGGGTGTGAAAGGAATATGGCTTGGGCTGCTATATGCCTTTTATGCATTTGGTGGAATTGAGGTTATGGGATTAATGGTCATTGATTTAAAAAATCCTAAAGAAGCACCGAAAGCTGGAAAAGTGATGCTTATTGCTATAACTGTCATTTTTCTAATGGCTATTATGCTTGCCTTGGCACTTGTTTCTTGGAAGGACTTTAATATTGAGGAAAGCCCATTTATTACAGCGCTTAATGGTTATCACATACCTTTTTTTGCAGACATTTTTAATGGCGTTTTAATTATTGCAGGCTTTTCAACAATGGTAGCCTCTTTATACGCGGTCATAACGATTCTCGTTACATTGGCAGAGGATCATGATGCTCCAACGGCTTTAGCGAAAAAAGGGAAGATGAAGATTCCATTTCCTGCATTTCTCTTTTTAGCTAGTGGTTTAATCATCACTATTGTTATAGGCTTTCTTATGCCAGAAAAGATTTTTGAATATTTGGTTACAGCTGCAGGCTTAATGCTGATTTATAACTGGCTCTTTATATTAGTGACCTATAGAAAGCTAATGGAGCTAACGAAGTGGGAGCATGTGAAGAATGGTATCGGAATGTTGCTCATTGTGGTGACGGTGTCTGGGACGTTAGGAGAAAAAACAAGCAGACTCGGATTTTTCGTGAGCCTGCTTTTTATCATCATCATAGGAATTGCGACTTGGATTGTCATGAAAAGGCAAAAACACGGTAAGCATGTTTAACTTCTTTCGACGTGTGTCCAAACATCTGCTGAAATAGAGGAACTCAGTCTAAGAACGCCACGTCCTGTGGCAACGACTGAGTAACCAACATCATGCTGCTGACGCTTCACTTTCGCGCAAAAAACATCTGTTGGCCCAAAGCCTCCGGTGGATGTCACGGAATCGGAAAGGAGTTCTTTGTGCTAGCACAAAGCCGATTCCGGACGTAATTATGCCGAGGCATAATTGATTAATGTTCTTTGTTCTGTGGAAAGTGCAGAGAATGCTGCATACGTAAAAAAGGACATTTCGATGGACTACGATTATCATCGCTTAAAAAATACTGCTTCCATTCATAACTACCTTCTTGCCCGTACCATTTTAAATCAGTATGAGCTGGAATCGCATCGTATTCGGTAATGCGTTGACGAATAAGCTTCTTTAATTTTCGACCAAATACAGTAGAGTCGTTCATTTCTTCAAATATCCAGCGTGGCTGGAATGCCATTAATAAAGTAGAGAAATTACGACTCTTTCTTAATTTGTGTGCGGGCGTTGCACAAGACACAAAATAAGGTTCACCGTTAAAACAAAATTCCCATTCATGATGTGATGGATCGGTTGGAATTTCCTTTGGCCAATCGACATCATCAAATTTAGTTAAATTGTTTAAAACTGACCAAAATAAATTTCTATAATCCGCAACATCGAAGTTTTTATGCATATCATTAGGGGTTTTGAAGAAAATGGTATGTGTTGTATAGTTTCCGAATGTTTGAGAGTACTTATCGTATTCCTTTAAGCATAGTGCTAACGTCTTTATCGATTGTTCCTCTCGTGGATCTCCGATAAAACTATAGCGAAGATGGTTCGATAAAAAACCTTTTCTAGCTGGAATACAAGGAAACGTATTTGCTTCATCTGCAACCATGGCAGCGAAGTCGGTATATGCTGACTGTTGCCATAATGGAAGTGTTTCAAAATGTTCTTCTATCCACTTCTTGTCTAACACTGCTACTTCCACTTATGTCTCCTCCTTCTATACATCTTTATACTATTAAAGAAAAAGCAAATGGGTGACGATGTATAGGCATTAACGATTTCTAAATGGCGAAAGTAGGGGTTATCACTAAATATTTCCATTTTCACCTTTTTGAATTGAAAATAATGATCTTATTCTTAATAGCTCTTTAGTAAGCTCGTAATCAAACAACGCAAATAATATCCCAGGCATCTCCGGTACGATAGACGTATCAACTAAAGGAGGTGCTTGTCTTTTGTCAACAAACAAATTAACCATTCCTGTCAAACTTGATCCCCTCCAACTGAAACATCTACATTGCCTTCTTCCATCGATAAGCGCCAAATAGCGCCACCTGAATGAAAAGGTGGGTGCTATTTGACGCTTATGCTTAAAGTTAGTAGGTGTTTATTTTGTGTGTAGTTAATTTGGAATTCAGCCTATTTTTCTAGTAATTCAAAATATCAACCATCACTAACTAATTAAGTTTAAAAATTATCTCCACCAATTGATAATTATCTCCAACGATTAGTAGTTGATTAAGTGATTAGTTTGTATACTGAAGAACGAAAGTAGGTGAGAATCTGTCTCAATTAGAACCAATTCAACATTTTTATGAAAAGAGAGAACTTGGGATTGTAATCCTTTTTTCATTTGGTAAAGCATTCTCATTCGTTTTGTCTTTTTATCTGATTTACCTTGCAATAAGTAACGGGCAGGAGGGGATTTTTGGATATAGTTTGTCCTTACTTTTGGTAATAATTATTCACTTTGTCTGTTTAAGGCTAGAACGGCTATTTGTTCATAAGGTAGCGTACCAGTATATACGTGATTTACGTATAGCTACTTTAGAAAAAATCGAGAAGCTACCTTTTGAAATCGTTGAAAAACAGTCAAGAGGTCATATGTTGCGTCTAATATTAGATAGAACAGAGCAACTTGAGAATATTATTGCCCATCAAATGCCACAAGCATTATATGCCATTATGATGCCATTGATTTCAGCTGTTTTATTAATAGGAATTGACTGGCGATTTGCTATTTTAGCAATGCTCCCATTACCGATTGCACTATATATTCAATTACGCAAAAATCCTCAATTGTTCATTGTGGGTGAACGCTATGCAAGTATTAGCACAACGATGCAAGAACGAAATGTTGATTTTACGGAAAGTTTAACGTATTTACAAAGCTTCCGTGTAAGAGGCAAGGAATTGGATGCGCTTCAGCAATCCTACACGAATTATCGAACAGTCTGGCAGGAAATGAGTCGAGTAAAAATTCCTCGATTTATTTTATATGTAACGATTGTCGAGGGGGCACTCCTAAGCTTTATCCCTGCAAGTGTTGGTTGGGATGTGTCTGTCACCTTATTTTATGTCGTATTTATATTGGGATTAAATATTTCGATTCCGTTCCGCCAATTTGCAAGCTTTGGACATCAATTTACCGAAGCAAAGCAAATTCAATTGGAGGTTCAGCAGTGGCTTCAGCAACCGGATATGCTATTTGGTTCTAGCAATACAATGATGAAGTGCGATCTTACCTTAGCCGATGTCGGTTATAAATTTGATGAAAGTACGCAAATCGGACTGGTGACCTTCTCGACAAAAGCGAATAATTTCGTCGTTTTAAAAGGGAAATCAGGTAATGGGAAGTCAACTATTTTAAAAATATTAGCTGGACGATATCGAGGTACAGGTACATATGAAATAGATGGTGTTCCGGTGAATGCCTATAGCGAACAAGCACTACGGAATGGTATATGGTTTGTTCCACAAACGAGTCAATTTTTCCATGAAACGCTTCTATTCAATTTAACGCTTGGAAAGATGGTGTCAGAGCATACGCTTCAACATGTTCTCAAAATTGTAGAGTTAAGCGAACGTGTTAGTACATTGCCTGAGGGACTAAAAACCTATATGAATGACTCTAAAGTTATCTTCAGTGGTGGAGAACTACAGAGAATAGCCTTAGCACGTGCAATTCTACAAGATGTACCACTTATTTTATTGGATGAGGCGACAGCAGCAATTGATGAGGCAATGGAACTTCGGATTATTGACCAATTTAAGCGATTGCCACATACCTTTATTAGCATTGCACATCGACAACAACATATACACCAAGCAAATCTTCAAATACAGATTGGGAGAGAAGTATGAACGCATTACAACAATTTAAAAAACAATTACTTATTCGCTCCTTTTTCGCTAGTTTGATTGCATTGTCACCATTAGTAATTTTAGTATTGCTTCTATCAAATTTGTTGGACATGTCCTTTGGAGCAAGTGTAGTTGTGATGGGTATAGCGTTTAGTTGTATTTTTTTTAGTGGTGTATATGAGCAACGCTGGATTCAATCACAGGGAACGGCAGTACTTCAATCCCTTAGACAACAAATTGTAGAGCATTTATTAAACTTACCAATGAAGATTCATCAGGAAAAAGGCAATGCAGGACATTGGCTCACACAAACAATTGATGCAATGGAAATCACTTATACTCATTTAATGCCAAATGTGATGAAAGAAAAAATCAACTTGTTTCTAATTTTACTGTTGCTATGTTTAATCGAGTGGCGTGTTGCAATTCCGTTTGGTCTGCTCTTATTTTTTCTTTTTCGCTATCAAAAGAAAATTGAAAAGAAAATGCAATTTTACGGCACACAGCGAAAGCTTCATTTCGAACAAATTCGTAAACATACCTTGGAATATTTAGAGGGAATTGAATCGATTTTTCGTCAGGGCACACCCGTTGTAAGAAATCGCTTAACTGCTAGCTATAAGGAATTTTATCAAACAAGCATTCAAACAGAACAGCAAGTTGCACCTTATTCTACACGTTTTTATATGGCCTTAACCTTTATGTATATAGGAAGTGTAGTTGCTGGATTTTGGCTTATTAGTCCTCAACAGCTTGGTAGTCTAGTTTTATATGAGATTATTCTTTTTTATCTGTTACATACAGCTCTTCAACTTAAGGAGGCAAGTGATGGTCTAGCTTACTTTACAGTCGTTGAGGAAGAATTAGCACAATGGCTAAAACAGCAAGTAGATGAAGATCAAAATGGAACAGCTTTAGAAGCTGATGTTACATTATCTAGCTTTACATTCCAAAGAGAAAACTATTCGCTTCAACTTCCTATAGCAAGGCTATTAGGTGGTGATCATATTATGATTACTGGTGAGACCGGGGCAGGTAAAACAACGGTTTTCCAGTTAATTTATGGCTTGCTAGCAGATGCCAATATTTCTATTAACAATCATTCAGTTTCTTCGATTTCTCCAACGGTCAAAAGCAAAACAATACATTTTGCGTTGCAGCATATGCCTATTTACAGTGGAGCCGTAAAACAATTACTTATTTGGGCAAATCGAGATGCAACAGAGGCGGAAATGATGCAGGCTTTAAAAGCTATGAAGGTGGACTTTTTAGGTGACGATCCACTTGAAAACTGGATTGGAAAGGGGGGCAGGCAATTATCCGGCGGTGAGCAGCAACGAATTCGCTTAGCACAAGCTTATTTGAGCGGTGCAACGATTTATTTGATGGATGAAATGACGAGTGCATTGGATCAGGCTACGGAATTAGAGGTACTAGAAGCATTTTTAACACATAAAAAGCATGCGATAGTGTTATTTATCACACATCATACAGCTATCAAACCTTAC
Organism: Lysinibacillus sp. NPDC093190; assembly: GCF_050280425.1. NCBI lineage: Bacteria > Bacillati > Bacillota > Bacilli > Caryophanales > Bacillaceae > Lysinibacillus > Lysinibacillus sp. NPDC093190. The sequence goes on from NZ_JBNNVG010000014.1 coordinate 42,604, forward strand.
TTTAATCGTTTTTTTACTATTGAAAATGGAAACTTTCGAGAAAAGCAGGAATTGACTTCTTGATTGAAAATGATTATCATTATCAATTTAAAGACTAACTAGTAAATTAGGTGTAAAAAAATGAATACTTCTATAATAGATGTTTATCTTCCATATTTTCCGATTTTAAATGACAAAGAAGTGAAAGTGCTATCGATTCCAAATGAATATGGAAATGGTGAATTATTATTCTTCACATCTCTTAGTGGCTTTGAGGTGATTGTGTCGTCATTTAATTTTATGAAACCATACTGTTTTCCTTTTCACTGGTCGAATCAATTAATTGAGCTAGTCATCCCATTAAAAGGACAGCGAGAAGTGCAAATGCAAGACAAAATAATGCTCGTACCTTGTGACAACTCTTATTTAAATTATTTACAAGAGTTTGAAGGGGAGGCTTATTTAAATACGGGCGATTTTTTAAGTATCTCCATTTGTATCCCTATTAGATGGTATGAGAATTGGGTTCAGAAGCAAGGATTCTCCTCGCTACAATTTCATGAGATGATCCAGCAGCAAATGATTTCACGTTTAGAAAATCCCATAACAGCCAGTTTAATCCGTCAGGCAAAGCATATTAAGCAGTTGCTATTTCAGCCTAGAATCGACGAATTAAAAATTGAAGTTGCCATTTTACAATTGATTGATATGTATTTTACACAACAGTTCAAAATGCTTCGCTCCATTGGTACCTTACGCGCAGATGAAGTGAAAAAAATTCAGCTGGCCCAGGATATTTTGGTGAATTTAATGGATAATCCACCATCAATCGCCGTTTTAGCAAATCAGATTGAATTGAATGAACAAAAATTGAAGCAAGGTTTTAAAGAAGTTTATGGTCAAACACCATATAAACATTTAAAAGACGTACGAATGCAGCGTGCATATTACTATATTACAGAGAGGCATATGAGTGTGACTGAAACTGCTCTGGCAGTTGGCTATCAAAATATTAGCTATTTTTCACAGCTCTTTTATGAATATTTTGGAGTCAATCCATCCCAATGCTTAAAGGAGAAATAGACAAATGAAAAAGTATTTATTATTCATCGTGTTAACGCTTATGTTAGCAGCATGTCAAAGTAACGAAGCTAGCACTTCTGAGGCAACAACGAATACAAAAGCAGAGGGGACATCAGAAACACGGATTGTTGATTTATCAGGATCGACAGAGGAATTTCTAAAGTTAGGTGTAACCCCTGTTGCAAGTGGTAACGTAGATATGGCGGATCATACTCAGTTTGCTCCGTTAATTAGCGAACAGCTAAAGGACACAGTCAATGTAGGATGGTATGGTCAACCAGCTAGCCCAGAAGTCGTAAGTGGTACAGTACCAGATAAAATTTTTATTACTCAAAGACAAGAAAGTATGAAAGAAAGCTTAGAAAAAATTGCACCTGTAGTGGTTGTTCCTCATATGTACTATGAGTTTGAAGAGCGATTCCGTTTTATTGCTAAAGAGTTAGACAAGGAAGAAGAGATGGAAGCTTGGTATGCTAATTATAAAGAACAAGCGGCAGAGCTAGGTGACAAAGTAATAGCTAAAGTTGGCGCAGATAAAACATTTATGGTAATGGAAGCAACAGCTAAAGAACTTCGTGTTTATGCTTCTGCCGGTTTAGCGGATTTATTATTTGAAGATATGCAACTTAAAGCAGACGAAAACACACCAGAACCAGATGGCTGGGGCGGTAAGGTTGTAAGCATAGAAGTATTATCACACATTAACCCTGATTATATTTGGATGATGAAAGATAATAATGAAACGGTTATTGATGGATTAGACCTATGGAAAAATTTAAATGCCGTGAAAGCAGGAAATGTATATAACATTACGAGTTCACAAAACTATAATGAATCATTCAGTGCGTTCGGGCGTGAAAATCTATTAAAAGTAATTGAAGAGCAAATGTTAAAGTAAAATGTCTTGAAAGAGAGTGGTTTTTATAATGGCAGTACTTACGATAGATCATGTTGATATAGGTTATTCCTCATCCCCCATCGTAAAGGATTTAAGTGTTGAAATACCAAAAGGTAAAATTACTACACTAATTGGTCCTAATGGTTGTGGGAAATCCACATTATTAAAAGCAGTTGCACGATTGCTAAAAATCCAGCAAGGTGCAGTGTATCTGGATGGGAAAGCTTTGCATGAAATGAACACAAAAAGTATCGCAAAACGTATGGCCATTTTACCACAGTCAGCGACAGCACCCGGGGGATTAACCGTAATAGAGCTTGTGTCATATGGCCGTTTTCCATATCAGAGTGGTATGGGAACATTACGTAAGGAAGATTACGATTATATTCACTGGGCTATTGAAGTAACGGGCTTGAAAGAATATCAAGATCGATCGATTGAAGCACTATCTGGTGGACAAAGACAACGTGTCTGGATTGCGATGGCACTTGCTCAAGGCACCGATATTTTAATATTGGACGAGCCGACAACTTACCTCGATTTAGCGCATCAGCTAGATGTGCTATTACTTTTAAAAAAGTTAAACGAGGAAGAAGGGCGCACAATTGTCATGGTATTGCATGACTTAAACCACGCGTCACGCTTTTCAGATTTTATGATGGCGATTCGAGATGGACAACTTGTTGTTAGTGGGAGCCCACACGAAGTAATGGCAGAGGAAAATCTAAAAGAAATTTTTAATATTAAAGCACATATGGCTGTTTGTCCATATAGTAATAACCCAATATGTTTAACCTATCATACGGCCAAAATGTAAATTTGGTCGAGGTATAACTAAAGAGAGTGGAGTAGATTTATGGAAGCACCAAGTCTTGAACAGACAAAAAATATACAAAATAGAGCGTATCCATTGCGTGCAGTTACGGCATTGGTGGTCGGTATTATAGGGCTTGTGATAGCAATTGCTTTATCGATCTCATTTGGAGTAGCTGATATTTCAATTGAAACGATCTGGCAGGCAATATTTCATTATTCTGCTGCGCTACCAGAGCATCAGGTAATATTTGATATTAGAATACCTCGGGTAATTGGTGCTGCATTAGTAGGTGCTAGCTTCGCGGTTGCCGGTGCAATTATGCAAGGGATGACTCGTAATCCATTGGTTGATTCAGGATTACTTGGGCTAAATGCAGGAGCAACATTTATGTTGGCTATTTGCTTTGCATTTTTCCCTAATATTCCCTATATTTACTTGATTTTATGGTCGTTTTTAGGGGCAGGCTTAGGTGTAGCAATCGTTTATGGGATAGGTTCTTTATCAAAGGGCGGTTTAACCCCTATGCGTTTAGTACTAGTAGGAGCAGCTGTGAGTGCATTATTAGGTGCGTTAGGCGAAGGAATAGCTCTTTACTTTCAAATCGGTCAAGATTTAGCATTTTTTTATGCTGGTGGAGTATCAGCTACAAAATGGAGTAATCTTCAAGTACTGATTCCATGGCTCCTACTTGCCTTTATCGGAGCACTTATATTGTCGCGCTCAATTACCCTTTTAAGCTTAGGTGATGAAATTGCAGTTGGACTAGGCCAAAAAGTAGGTGCCGTAAAATTCTGGGGCCTACTTATTGTTTTAGTATTGGCTGGTGGAGCAGTTTCAGTTGTTGGAGCTGTAGCGTTTGTTGGATTAATCGTACCACATTTGACACGATACATTGTTGGCTATGATTATCGATGGATTATTATTTGTTCTATAGTTTATGGTGCGCTATTAGTCGTGTTGGCAGATTTTTTGGCACGGATTATTAATCAACCATATGAGGTGCCGATTGGTGCGCTCATTTCATTAATTGGTGTTCCATTTTTCCTTTATCTTTCTCGTAAAGGTGGGAAAGAACTATGAGACAACTTTATTTAACAGAAGGTCAGGAATTGGCTAAAAAACGACATAGCCGTGTAGTAATGATTTTTCTAGTACTTATTATTATTGTTTTTATGATAAGTATGAATGTAGGGGTATCAAAACTTTCCGTAGGTGAGGTAGTTAAAACGCTATTTAATCAGGGAACTGCTCATCAAGAACTTGTTTTATTTGATTTTAGATTGCCTAGGATGCTAATCTCGATTTTAGTTGGAATGGGATTAGCAACAGCAGGTGCTGTTATGCAGGGAGTTTCCAGGAATGCTTTAGCTGATCCAGGAATTTTAGGGATTAATGCAGGTGCAGGGCTTGCTATTATGCTATATATTTCATTTTTTCCAGCTACAGCAGATGTCCCTGTATTCGCTTTGCCCATTATCGCGATTATTGGAGCAGCAGGAACCGCTTTGATTATTTATATGTTGTCCTATAAACGGCATGAGGGTATTTCACCTATGCGACTACTTCTAACAGGAATTGCAGTAGCAGCAGGGATTAGCTCGTTGATGCTTGTCTTAACATTAATGCTTACCCCCGATAAGTATCAATTTTTAGCGACTTGGTTAGCTGGTAGTATTTGGGGGTCGAATTGGAAGTTTGTCATGGCGTTACTACCATGGATTTTGATTCTACTTCCACTCATCTATGTTAAGTCAAATGTGCTAAATGTCCTCAATTTAGGTGATTCACTTGCAACGGGATTAGGCACCTCAATCGAACGTGAGCGCAGATGGCTGTTATTAGCTGCTGTTGGTTTAGCAGCGTCTAGTGTGTCTGTAAGTGGTGGTATTGGCTTTGTCGGTCTAATTGCTCCACATGTTGCCCGACAATTAGTTGGTGCGAAACATCAAATTTTGTTGCCAGTTGCTGCTTTAGTTGGTGCATTATTAGTTTTAATTGCAGATACAATTGGTCGGGCAATTTTACAGCCTTCAGAGGTACCAGCAGGGATTGTTGTTGCAGTTATTGGTGCACCATATTTTCTTTATTTGTTAGCTAGATTAAAAGAGTGATAGAAATGCAAAGTATAAGTGGAAGCGTCTAAAAGACGGACAGCTCCAAATACTTCTTGATAACTATCTGTTTACGGATTTTGCTTCTCACTCGTTATTTTAGCAGGCTCTACCTGTAGTCCCTACGGTGAAAAAACTGGACTTGTGTACAGTGCCAAACATTTAAGATTATTATGATGGAAGAACGACCTTCTTAATATGTTATAGTGAAGAAGTACTTTTTCGCCTAATGCAAGAAGCAGCATGACCCTCGTTGGCCATGCTGCTATTTTTATTGTTAAGGAAATTCACTAGCGTTGCATTAAATAAAAATAATTTTGTCAAGCGTATTGCCTATTACATTGAATATATGGTAAATATAGGTCTTTTTAAATATAAAAAGTCTCCTTATAATTAGAGGGAAAGTACGTAGTCCTGTCCATCACCTAATAACGAGGAGATAAGTTATGAATATAGTTCAAGCAAACACTATTTCTTCAACAATTAGAAAACTACTTTCTTTTGCAACATCCGATAAAAAAGTTCAACAAGAGTATGGAAAATATATCCTTTTATCGAATAGGACATTATATAACTTCGAAGTTGAGGGTGAAATAGTCGGTTGTATTGGGATAGAACAACTCAGTTTATCAAAGTGTGAAATTAAGCATATTGCTGTATTAGCTGATCAAAGAGGAAAAGGCATTGGCAGTAAAATGATTAATTTTATAGCAAGTAAGTACCCATCAATTGTTGCTGAAACGGATTATGAGGCCGTAGATTTTTATAGACGCTATGGTTTTTTCATAACTAGCCTAGGAGAGAAATACCCAGGTGTAGACGCTTTCTATGTCAATACAATAAACAGTAAAAGAACCCGCAATGCTTGTCTGATAATGAAAAGCATGCAGGTTCTCTTTTATGATTTTGGATTAAAGACCTTTTCGTCAAGAATGTTTAATGCATGATGAATATCCTCTAAATCTTTCTTTGATGCATGTTGAATAAGTTGTAGAAAGCGCTCTTCTATACAGGAGAATGCTTCCTCCATTACTTTTTCTCCATCTTCTGTAAGGCAAACATAGTGCTTTCTTCGATCTTCGCTATCGCTAATTTTTTCAATAAACTTTCTTTCCTGTAATTTGCGTAATTCACGGCTTGTATTAGGTAAGGACATATGCTGACAATCACTAATTTCAGTAGGCGTAACTGGCTGGCTTACTTTTATATATTCTAGAATTTTATATTGTACAGGTGTAATATTATCGATTTTAACGTTTTGAGTTAGTTCATGTGTTACTTGATGTACCGCTGTTGTAAATGCTACGAACTGATTAAATAATTCTTTTTTGTCCAAACGTGTTCACCTCTTACTGACAAGATAACAAAAAACTTATCTTAAAACAATTATCATTTGACAACTAAAATTAAGTGATTTATTATTTTATTATCAAATGATAAGTAATGGAGGATGCATGATGAACACATTAATTATTTATACATATCCCAATCATAATAGTTTGAATTATGCTTTTTTACAGGAGGTTATGAAAGGCTGTAATGACAATCCTTTCATAAAGGAGATACAAGTATTAGATTTATATGAGGAGCAATTTAACCCGCTTTTAATATTTCATGAACATAAACGCCGTCGTGATATGTTTCGTGATCCAAAGCTTGAGAAATATCGAGAACAAATTAGGTGGGCTGATAAAATCGTTTTTGTTTATCCGATATGGTGGGGAAGGCCACCAGCAATGCTTTTAGGGTATATTGATCAATTATTTGCGGCCAATTTTGCTTATAAAGATACAAAGGGGCTATTTCCCGAGGGGCTTCTAAAAGGAAAATCAGTGGTGTGTATTTCGACAATGAAGGGCCCAACAAAATATCCACTGTTATGGCTAAATAATGCTCATAAAATATTAATGAAAAGAGCATTATTTCATTTTGTTGGCATTAAACAAGTGAAGTTTTTTGAATTTGGCAATATGGAAAGTAAGAAGGGTGGACATAGCAGAAAACTCGAAAAAATTTATCAATATTTTAGAAAAGTAGCTTACTAGTTCATCTGCCTAATAGACTCGTGCAGACGACAAAAGAATCTGTTATTCGTTTGCACGAGTCTGATTTAATGGCAGTGTTACAAAAAAAGTAGTAAATTCAGCAGGCTTGCTTTCAACAGTAATGGTTCCGTTATGCATATCGATGATTTTCTTCACAATAGATAGTCCTAAGCCACTTCCGCCATTCTCAGCCGTTCTTGATTGGTCAGCCTTATAAAATCGCTCGAATACATGCTTTTGTTGTTCCTCTGTTAAACCGATACCGCTATCACAAATGGCAATAGTGATCGTATCCATTTGCTTTGTCATAGATATCGTAATGATGCCAGCAGCTGGCGTGAATTTAATGCTGTTGCTTAGTAAATTCATCCATACTTGATTCATTAAATCTTCATCCGCTATTACCGAAATGCTTTCTAATTGCAAATCCATGTCGATATTTTTAGCTAGCCAATTAGGTTCAAGCGTTAGTACGACATTGCGCAATTGCTTATCAAGTCGGAAATGCCTTGGCTCGAAGGGGTGGTGTTGTGATTCTAACGACGTTAGCTTTAGTAAATTGTCACTAATTTTTGATAGTCGATTACTTTCCATCTCAATGATTGCTAAATAATGCTGTCGCTTACCCTCAGGGAGGTCAATGTTTTTCAAAGCTTTAGCAAAGCCATTAATAGACGTTAGAGGCGACTGAATTTCATGAGATACATTCGAGATAAATTCTTGGCGCATTCTTTCCATTTCACCTAATTCGACTGCCATATGATTGATGCCATGTATTAATTGACCAAATTGATCTTCGTCATCTGCTTTAAGATCTAATTTGACAGTAAAATCACCTTTTGAAATCCGGCTTAATGCATCTACAATCGTATTCCAATAGTTCCGTTGTCTTTTTAGCCCAATTAAAAAGGTGATGATGACTGAGCAAGCAAAGAGAACAAAAACACCAACTACGGTCCATAATTGAAGCCAGAAACCTTGTGGATGTTTGCCTAACCAATCATAAAGCCAGGACGTTATGTGGTAGGAAATAAAAGCAAATACGATGCTAATGATAAGAAGAAGCATTAAAGTTAAAAAAAGCTTTAAAAAATTTTTTAGTTTTCTCATGAAACAAGTTCCAATCGATAGCCTAGGCCGCGAATTGTACGAATAGAAAATCCACTTGTTTCTTGAGGAAAACGTTGACGAAGTCTTTTAATGTGAACATCGACTGTACGTTCATCACCTTCATAGTCGTATCCCCAAATTTCTTCGATTAGCTGTTCACGTGAAAAAGTTTTTCCAGCATAGCTTGCTAACGTAAATAATAGTTCAAATTCCTTTAAACGAAGTGTTAAAGATCCACCGTTATACAAGACTTCATGTGTATTACGATTTAACTTAATATTGCCGGCTTCCACAAGTTGAGATAGGGAAATATGGTATCTTTTAAGTATTGATTTTACACGGACGATCAGCTCTGCAGGCTCAAATGGTTTAACAAGATAATCATCTGTTCCAAGATGAAAGCCCTTTACCTTTTGTGAGGTTTCTCCCTTTGCGGTTAGCATTAAGATTGGTAGATTATCATTAAATGAACGTATTTCTTCGCATAATTCCCAGCCGTCCATATTTGGCATCATAATGTCCATAATAATCATATCCACCTTATCAGAATCCAATTTGGACAGTGCATCTACACCGTCCGTAGCTTCAATTACCTCTAAACCTTCATTTTGTAAAAATACCTTAACTAATTCTCGAATATGCGCATCATCATCTACAACTAATAGTTTTGTCACGCTAACAAATCCCTTCGTTATTCTTCTTTAATACGTAATTGTTGCTTGGCAAACTCTCGATACATGTCATGAGTCTCAAATAGAGAATCATGTGTGCCGCTGCCCGTAATATGTCCTTTCTCCACAAAAAGTATTTGATCGGCATCTACTACTGTAGAAAGGCGGTGTGCAATTACAAGCGTTGTTCTACCTTGCATTAAATTATCTAATGCTTTTTGAACATAGATTTCTGATTTACTATCTAGACTAGATGTTGCTTCATCTAGCATTAATATTTGAGGGTCGCGTAAAAGTGCTCTGGCGATAGAGATTCGTTGTCGTTGACCGCCAGAAAGCTTAATGCCTCGTTCTCCTACCTCTGTATCAAATTGGTCTGGTAGTTCATTGATAAATTGGTCGGCATAGGCCATTTTGGCAACTCGCTCAAGCTCTTCATCCTGCACTTCTCTATCAATACCATAGGAAATATTTTCACGAATCGTCCCAGATAGAAGTGCACTCTCCTGAGCAACATAGCCGATTTGACTTCTCCAAGAGTGTAAGGAGTACGTGTTGATAGGGGTTTCTCCAAGTGTAATACTTCCGTTAGTAGGCTGATAATATCTTTCTAACAGAGAAAATGTTGTTGTTTTCCCTCCGCCACTAGGCCCGACGATGGCCGTAACTTTACCTGGTTCAATGGTGAAATTAATATTCGATAAAATTAGGTCTTCTCCATAAGCAAAGTCAACATTTTTTACATAAATAGGCTGATCCGCTATTTCTAATGTTTTTCCTTCGAAAATATTTTCTTCTTCATGCTCAAGTAATGCACTAATTCGCTCTGTAGCACCCATTGCTTTTTGAAGCTGTGTAAAGAACATTGTTAATTGGGTCATCGGCATGATGATTTGGATTAAATATAAAATAAATGCTACCATGTCTCCAGCTGTAAGCTCGCCTGAAGAAACTCGTACACCGCCATAACCAATAATGGCTACAAGGACTGACATTAAGACAAACGAAATGAGTGGCGAAATAAGCGCATGGATTTTAGCTTCTTTTAAGCCAAACGTAAAGAGGTTTGTAATGCCTTTCTTACCACGCTCATATTCTATACTTTCGGCATTTGAAGCTTTTACTAATCGTGTCTCAGGCAACACTTGATTTAATACGGACGTAAATTTTGCTGTCTCATCTTGCATTCCTTTTGAAATGACAAACATACGTCTTCCTAAAAGCATTAAAATAACCATAGCTAGCGGAACAGCGATCAGCATGACTAAGGTCATTTTCCAATCTAAGATTAATAGAATGATAATTGATCCAATAATGGAAATAACACCAGATAAACAGTTCGCAAGATGTTCTGTAATGAGTTCCTTGACAACAGCTGTGTCATTCGTAACACGACTTAATGTTTCACCTGTATCGTTCTCATCGTAATAAGGAATTGGTAAATGAAGTAGCTTTCTCCAAAGCTGATCTCGTAATGTCGCGACGACATGATGTCCGACACGATTTAAATAATAAATAGAAAGGCCACTTGCAATTGCCTGCGCGATAAAAGCAATACCTAACAAAAGTATTTGCCAATAATCAAGGGATGCTAATGAAAAGCCATCGACTAATTTTTTTGTAAATAACGGTACGATAAAGCCTACACCTGTAGTTGCTAAACTCATGATTAATGCAATAATTAATAGCGATACTGGTGGCTCAGCTTGTTTCACTAGGCGAATAAAACGTCGCCAATCCGTAAGTTTTGTCGTATCTTTTGATGCCTCCTGCAAAGTAAATCCTCCTTCAATTTCATCAACAATAAAATATGAATCTTTTATGTTACTAACTATAGCATGTCTTTATGAACTGAATATGAAATGGGTAAGAGATGATGATTGTGATTGAGATAAATTCGATCTATTCAAATTTTTTTAGTGGAAGTTCAAAACAAGTTCCTTTTTTTGGAGAAATATCATACAATATTATAAACCGACAGTCGGTCTAATATATGTAACATCTCACTCTATTCACGAAATAAAATAATAGTCACCATGTTGACTATTTAAAAATCTTTAAGTATTATTTTAGTAAACATGGTGACTAAATAGAGAGGTGCTACATATGGATTTTAATCTGTTATTGAAGGAATTGCATTTTATGCAGCAAAGTTATGCGACATTGTTTTCAGTTGTCAATAAAGTTCAAATAAAAGGAGATGAATATTTAGAGGTATTAACTTCTAGACAGCATATGGCTCTAATTGCCATTGCCCATTTACCAGTAGAAAATACAACACTCGTAAATATCGCCAAAAAGCTTGGTACAACTAAGCAGACTGCGAATAAGTTAATAACGAGTCTGGTGAAAAAAGGATATGTCCAAACGATACCAAGTAAATTAGATAAAAGATCGATCAATGTCGAGATTACTTTAGAGGGAAAAAAAGCGTTAATTGCTTGTTCGGAGAAGTCTACTTACTTTTTAGCAGATATCTTTAAAGACTTTTCAACAGAGGAAATTGAAACATTGTGGAAGCTATTGCAAAAACTCTATCGTTTTGACGGTGAGGAACTAGATGGGTATGAAGAAACGGTAAATATGGAAGTAGAGGAACCAGAACAGATTTCGGACTTCCAAGAGAGAGTTTTAACTGAGTTATTAAAACGACGATATGGAGATGAAGAACGTCATGATTAAAGGAGATACATCATTTTTTTATCATCAAAAAGCAAAAGAGACTGAACAGAAGTTAAAAGAAAAAGTTTATCTTATGAATCGTAAAATAAAGAAATCTACGTATGACGTTAAGGAAAAATTTCATCGGAAATCAAAAATTAGTCCCACTGGAAATTATGTATCAATTATCGTGGGACCCTTGTTGCTAATAATGTCTTGGGGCGCGCAAATCGAGTGGCTCATTTGGTTAAGTATTATGAGTATTTTTAGTAATGTCCTTCTTCTTGCGATAAAAAAAATAATTTATTTTCTTAGACATTGCAAATCAATCGACATTTTCAAGAGTACCGTGAATGTTAGTTTAATATTTCTAAAAGGAAGGGGTCTAATGAATGGAATCACAGATTAAAAGAAAAGGCTTTTCAAAAGATTTTAACCTGATGGTGATTGGGCAAATTATTTCTATTTTAGGATCTGCGCTTTTAAGGTTTGCCTTATCACTTTATGTACTAGATATTACAGGACGTGCAGATCTTTTTGCAGTACTATTTGCGATATCGAGTGTCCCAATTTTACTAGCACCGCTTGGAGGAGCAATTGCTGATAGGTTTAATCGACGCAATTTAATGGTGATTTTCGATTTTACGAGTAGCATAATTGTTTTTATTTTCTTTGCAATGCTAACTATTGGTAATAGCTCTGTTTTGCTTATTGGTGTTGTGATGGTACTACTGTCCTTTGTTAGTGCTATGTATGCGCCTGCAGTGATGGCTAGTATTCCAGTTCTTGTAGAAGAGGAAAAGCTTGAGCAAGCCAATGGAATTGTTAATGGTATTCAAGCATTATCTAATGTAGCTGCTCCTGTATTAGGAGGAATACTGTACGGTATGATTGGCTTAAAAGTGCTTGTCGTGGTGAGTGGTGTGTTCTTTTTCCTTTCTGCCATATTAGAAATGTTTATTCATATACCATTTATTCAACGAGAAAAGAGCGGACATATTATTCCGACGCTTGTCAATGATTTGAAAGAGGGCTTTAGCTATGTAGTGAAGCAATCTTTTATATTTAAATGTATGATTTTAGCGGCATTATTAAATTTATTATTAACACCGCTGTTTGTCGTAGGAGTTCCGATTATTCTACGTGTTACAATGCAAAGTAGTGATACATTGTATGGAGTAGGGATGGGGTTAATTGATTTTGCTACAATTTTAGGAGCTTTATCTATGGGGTACTTTGCGAAAAAAATGGGTATCAATAATTTATATATTTGGATTTTCATCACTGCTTTATTGATTGTCCCAATGGCTCTAGCGGTCACGCCTCTGCTGCTTAAAATTGGCTATTATCCATCCTATACTTTATTTGTTGTTAGCGCACTATTAATCGCTATGATTATGACGATCATCTCTATTTACGTTATTACAGTAGTACAAAAAGAAACACCTAATGAAAACTTAGGGAAGGTCATGGCTATTATCATTGCCGTTTCACAATGTATGGCACCAATTGGGCAAATATTGTATGGCGTATTATTTGAAGCATTTAGTGTTAAAGTCTACTTACCTATTTTAATGATTAGTATTGTCATGATAGTGATGGCAATTGCAACAAAGAGAACTTTACGCTTTGAAAAGAGCGAGGCAGCAGAATGATTGAAAAGAAATCTACTACTCTATGTTTACTCTTCAACAAACTTAGATACTGACGATCATTTGCAAATGATTAATCTTTGAGTCCCTTAATGAACAGCAAAAGGGGCTTTTTTTGTAGATAAAAAAGGCGTGTTGCTTAGGGAAATATAGGCTTATTATTGACCGATTAAAGGATCTTTTTGTTGATATTTTGCTTATGTGTACCCATTTTTAGCTGATCGTAGCGGAAATCAGTGTCTTCTAAAATCAACACCCCTGATAATTCATTAATATGGTAAATAATACTTGACCTTCAAGTTAGTTGAAGATTTACATTGAAATTAAGAGAGGTGTGATGATTTGAAAAAATATATGACAATTCAAGAGTTCTCTGAAAGAACAGGTATAGCCAAAAGTACATTACGCTTTTATGAAACCAAAAATTTACTGTTACCGGAGGAAAGAAGTTCAAATGGCTATCGGGTGTATGCGGATAGTCAAATTGCAACAGTAAAGTTAATATCCACTTTGCGATTGGCAGATGTATCTATTCATGAAATTCAAAATTATTTACACGAGCAGGATGAAACGTCTCGCCAAGAAATGATGAAAGTATGGATTCAAAATATGAAACAAAAACGAGATCTGTTGGATATTAGTTTACGTTACTTAGAAAGTAATTCCATTCGAGATGATATCTATTTGATTGATAAAAATGATGAAAAAATTATTTGGTATACGGCTCAATCTACAAAGGGTAAATTTGGAGCCCATTTTGAAAACAGAGCAAGCGAATTAAAACAATTAAATATTAGCATTAAAAGTTATTATCTGAATTATTTATCAGGCCAAGATGTAATCAAAGCTCAAATCGGCTTTGGTGTTCCAGCAAATACAAAAATAAATGATATAACTGATAGTGATTTCATTGAACATATGCCTTCTTGTATATGTCTGGCATTACCATTTAAAGAACAAATGTCAACGATCAAGGACGGATACATAAAATTACTTCAATACGCGCTTCAACATAAATGGGTGCCGTCACGCTCCATTCTTGAGTGGTATCGAGGTGATGATTTTACTCAACTAGATTTATTGTTACCTGTAATGCAGATTGAGCAGGGATAAAAGGACTGGGGATAGTTTGAGGGAGGGGCAATATGAAACGATTCATCCGCTTTAGTATGAAAAATGCTTTAACAATGATATTAGTAATACCTCTGATTATTGTTGGAGGAATTTATTCATTACAAACATTGCATAGTGAGAAATACCCGAATATTGATATCCCATATTTAACAGTAGTTATTCCTTATCAAGGAGCCTCACCCGAACAAGCGATGAATGATATAGGGGAGCGAATGGAAAGGGAATTTATGAAACTGGAAGGGAGAAAAAATGTATATACAAACGGTGTCGCAAATGCCGTATATTCAACTATTGAATTTGAAATGGCAATGGATATGAAGAAAGCAGAGCAGCTCGTATGGAGAAGTGTAGATAAATTACAGTTGCCTAAATTTGCAGGGGAACCGAGGTATGAATTAACTAAACCTGGTGGAAACCCAATTGTTTTCTCACTAGGTATATATGCTACAGAAAAAAATGACGAAGTTCAAACCTTTGTAAAGAATACTATAATTCCACAACTTTCTGAAATAGAAGGTATAAGTGATATAGAAATCAGTGGAACAACTGAAAAGTTTGTTTCTATTCGACTCCTGCCACATCAATTGATGGCAAGTGGAATTACTTTAAACGATGTTCGAGAAGCTATTTTGGCAAATAATCTTTCGATGCCGACTGGAGACATCTCCATTTCAAATGAAGTATTGCCAGTGCGAATAAATAGCGAGCTAAAATCTATTGAGGAAATTAAAGACATAAAGCTTTTTACTAAAGAAGAAAATTCGCAAAACATTACAACCACGAATTTAGGCGGAATTGCTGAAGTTTCATATGAAAGTGAATACACAAACAATATGACACGCATTAACGGAAAACAGGGTGTAAGTTTCAGTATTATTCCTGAGGGTGGTGCTAATGCAGTAGCAATTGTTGATCAAGTGAAAAAAGAAATAAATAATTTAGCTATTCCCGAAGATTATAAAGTCGAAATCTTACGTGATCAATCCATCGAAATTAATCAATCGGTCCATTCTATGTTACGTGAAGTATTTTTAGGGGCATTAATGACAATGCTCATCACCTTATTATTTTTAAAAAATATTCGTTCAACTATTATTGCCGTCATTTCCATCCCGGTCTCAATTTTTGCATCTTTTCTTTTGTTGAAAGCAATGGGATATACATTAAATATTATGACACTGGCTGGTATTGCAGTAGCAGTGGGACGAGTGGTAGATGATTCAATTGTCGTCATATAAGGAAGGTGTATCTGCTTCAATGGATGATGGTTTCAAAGATTTGTCTATTGCCATTGGAATTAGTGTTTTCTTAGTTTATTTGACTATGGTTTTTACCTTCAAAGAAGGAAAAGCACCGTTTGTTATTTTGTTCGCTATTCCATTTTCTATTATTGGTGCATTAATTGGACTTTATATAATGAAGGAACCAATCGGTATGCCAGCAATGATCGGTTTACTCATGTTAAATGGAATTGTCGTAACGAATGCTATCGTTCTAGTTGATAAGGTGAAGCAGTTTGAAAGATGCGGAATGCCCAAGCAAAAAGCTTTAATTGAAGCAGGGGTCGTACGTATTCGTCCGATTTTGATGACTGCTATTGCCACAATGGGCGCATTAATCCCGATGGCTATTTCGAATGAAATTGGGATGATATCAAAGTCTCTTTCTGTTGTAGTTATAGGTGGACTATCTACTTCTACTTTTTTAACATTATTTATCGTACCTATTCTTTATAGTTTAATTAAAAAGAATTAAAAAATCATAAAAACCACCCCGTAAAAATTAGATTTTGTGTCTAACTTTTACGGGGCAGTTCATTTAAAAGGTGGTTTTATATTTGTGACATTAGTACCATCTTCTCCGACGCCTAGCAGGTATCCTTTGTCGAGGTTGAAACTCAGTAGAGGGGAAAACTGGTTGAGGAATGCTTTCACTATCAGTAACTTTATGAACATTTTGATGTTCCGGGAGTTCTACATTTGAAAAAGTGATATTTTGAGTATTATTCAAAAACGGTGAAGATAGCTGATTATATTCCACATTGTCTTCTAAATAAGCTGTTTCAGTAGAGCGAATAATGTTTTGAGTACTAGTTAAGAGAGGAGTAGTTTGCGGATTATATTCTATTTCGTCTTCTAAATACGTTGTTTGCAAAGAAGCTTGAGAGTATTCTACTATTTCTTCAGTTGGAGTGATGTGTGGAGTATTGATTAAGAGTGGTACAGTATGCTCATTATTGCCCATAACAATAGTCGTGTCTTCGTGATGCTGTTCTGGCGAATGCTCTATTTCATGCTGGATTTCAGCATGTGGCTCTTGCACAGGGTGAACGTCCTTCATGACGAGTATTGGTCGCATCATGTCATGATCTTCATGCTCTAGGGAATGACAATGCCACATATAATGGCCGACATGATCTTTCCAATGCATAATAATTTTCGTAACCTTCCCTGCTTCCGCTTTTACAGTATCCTTCCAACCTTGCTCATAGTTATGCGGTTTTTCAGAGGGACCTGTAAATTCCAGCCTACCTTTATTTTGATATAGCTCCATATCGAAAGGGCGTCGTTCTAGTATTTTAAATTGAATTAAATGTAGATGAATGGGGTGATCAAACTGTGTGGCATTCATAAAATTCCATATTTCTATACTGTCAAGTGCAGGCTTTTCAGTAGCAGGGTCATGATACATACGATTATTTAATAATAACATTGGCCGACCAAAATCATCTGTCGTAGCCGTTAATGGTAAATGTCTCTCGATATGTGCATCGTGTGGATGTAAATCCATTGATACTGCAAGCCTTTCTGGTATTTCACTAGTGTCCTCACACTTTAGAGGAAGACACACTTTAAACTGCATGATTTCTCTTGTATGTTCATCTGTGAAATCTTCATCAGAATTGACTAACGTTATTTCCTGACCTTCATATTTTGAAAAATCGACAATGATATCAGTTCGTTCTGCCGGCAATAACTCAACAGATTGAATTTCTTGAGGAGCTGTTAAAAAGCCCCCGTCTGTTCCGATTTGTATCATAGGCTCACCATTTGAAAGGCTAATGACATAACCTCTTCTATTGGAGCCATTAAGAAAACGAAATCTATATTTACGAGGTTCAACATTTAAATAAGGCCAGACCTTCCCGTTTACAACGATGGTATTACCAACAAAGCCAGGTGTAATAGATGGGTGTACGGGAACTGGGAATGGTGGTTCATCAGGATAGAAAAGAGAGCCGTCTTCATTAAAGGATTTATCTTGAATTAAGATAGGGTACTCATAGTCACCACTAGGTAGGTTAGAACGCTCCTCAAGTGTATCCCGAAGTAAATAAAAACCAGCTAATCCCGCATACACATTTAAACGAGTTAGCGCCATTGCATGATCATGATACCACAGTGTAGTGCCGGGTTGATGATTGGTATATTCATGTATTTCTTTACTGAATTTTGGACCTGTTTGCGCATAATTTCTTGTATACCATGCCTCGGGGTGGCCGTCACTTTCCCAATCTACATTTGCGCCATGTAAATGTGTAACAGTTCTTACTTCCTTTGAATCGTTTGCCGCATGAAGTGTAAAATCTACGGGTAAGAAGTGCTTTAAGGGCAATTGGTTTGTATATCTAACATAAATGCTTTTATCTTTTGTTGCTTCAATTGTCGGTCCGGGATAAAGCCCGTTATAGCCCCAAATGATTGATTTTGGGAAATCTTTATGAAAACAATGCTCTGCTTGCATCATTTTAAGTTCATAATAATCTTTTCTCTGTTGGCCCTTATAGTATTTAGGTTTAGCGGTAACCGGTTTTGGCAGCTCATCCACAAATTTTGGTATTGTTGCTGGATCTGTAGGATTAACTTCTTTAGTCAAAACATCACGTCCCTTTTTCAATTCTTAAAAATTGCTAATTACCTCATCATATGGGTAAAAACACTGGGCAACAAGGACAATAATGTAGATAATTTTTCTAATAAAAAATTATCTACATTCAATAATCTGCAGGAGATCGATATTCAAAGTAAAACAAAGGGTTATCGATTATTAATTGCCAAATGAAACTTTAACGCGAAGATATGTCAATTACAAAAAATATCAATATAAAAATTTATATGAGCACGCAGATTGATACTTGTACCGAGCTAAAAATGACGGTCGTGCGAACTATGTTATTCGTGTATAATCATAGGTATTTTAGCAGTGAATTTTACTTCCTATTTGCAATTGTGAATAGGAATTTTTCCATTGAAAGAGTTATCATTTTTAACTTCTTTCAGCAGGTGTCCAAACACTCGATGAAATAGAGGAACTCAGTCTAAGAACGCCACGTCCTGTGGCAACGACTGAGTGACCAACTTAATGTTGGCCTAAAGCCTCCGGCCGATTCCGGACGCAATTATGCAGAGGCATAATTGATGGACTGAACTAAAAAGCAATAAATTACTACCCGAATCATTTGAAAACGTTATTCTATCAACGTACAATATATGAAATTAAGAAACACGACAGCACAAAATTGTTGTATAATGTTGTGGTATGAGGAAAGAAAGCAGGTTGACAAAAATGGAAAGCAAAATGAATGTATACGCAGTTATAGACATGCAAAAGCATCAGGCGTTCGTGTTAAAGAATACGCTAGATGTGAAACATAAGGTGAATATATGAAAAACTGGTTGATTTTCATTTCTGTCTTTATGGTTTCATTGTCACTTGTCATTTGTATTTTAGTACTCTGGAAAGCCGAGGCTCCATTCCGTTCAATTGAAGAGAAGGCTGAACAGTTGGCACTCGATGCCAAAGCCCTCGCAATTGTCTCGGAGTCTTACACATATAATGGCAAACATTCGTATGTCACTGTGTTCGGGGTAGATGAATATGGTGATAAAAAAGCTGTCTTTGTTCCGACGAATTTAGAAGCTGATTCAATTAAGGACGTACTTTTAAAAGATGGTATTACGGAAAAGCAGGCATTATCGGTTTTAAAAAAAGAAGGCAATGTACAAAAAGTCCTCAATATCAAATTAGGCTATGAGGAGCCAGGTGCTGTTTGGGAAATTACATACCTAAACGATCACGATAAGCTCAACTATGTCTATATTATGTTTAAGGACGGCGACTGGTGGAAGCGCATTACGAATTTATAAGAGGAGTAGATCCCGTATGAAAAATTTATTAGCAAACCGTGTAAAAACTTTAACACCTTCTTCAACTTTAGCAATTACTGCGAAAGCAAAGGCATTAAAAGAGCAAGGTATTGATGTTATTGGTCTAGGTGCTGGTGAGCCAGACTTCAACACGCCACAAAATATTTTAAACGCGGCCATTGACTCAATGGAAAAAGGTTTAACAAAATATACACCTGCTGGCGGTCTTCCAGTACTTAAGAAAGCGATTATCGATAAACTTCAACGCGACAACAATCTTACATACAAGCCGAATGAAGTAATTGTAGGTGTTGGAGCAAAACATATTCTTTATACTTTATTCCAAGTTATTTTAAACGAGGGCGATGAAGTTATTATACCGATTCCTTATTGGGTATCTTATCCTGAGCAAGTAAAATTAGCGGGTGGTGTACCTGTTTATGTGGAAGGCACACGTGAGCAAGGCTATAAAATTACTGCGGATCAATTAAGAGCTGCTGTGACAGATAAAACAAAAGCAGTTATTATTAACTCTCCTAGCAACCCATCAGGTATGATTTATTCTCGTGAAGAGCTTGCTGAAATTGCTGCTGTTGCAGAAGAAAAAGATATTTTAATCGTGTCAGATGAAATTTATGAGAAGCTTGTATACAATGGTATTGAGCATTTTTCAATTGCACAGTTATCTGATGCAGTGAAGGCACGTACAATCGTTGTAAATGGTGTTGCAAAATCTCACTCTATGACAGGCTGGCGTATCGGGTATGCTGCAGGGGATGCAGACATTATTAATGCAATGACTGACCTTGCATCACACTCTACATCAAACGCAACAACAACTGCACAATATGCAACAGTGGAAGCGTATAATGGATCACAAGACGCTGTAGAAGAAATGCGTCAAGCATTCGAATCTCGTCTTGAAAAAATTTACCCACAGGTAAGTGCAATTCCTGGCTTCAACGTTTTAAAACCTCAAGGTGCATTCTACTTATTACCAGATGTAGCAGAAGCTATGGCTCATACTGGCTATGATTCAGTAGATGCATTCGCTGCGGATATTTTAACAGAAGCAAACGTAGCAGTGATTCCAGGTTCTGGCTTTGGTGCACCAACTACAATGCGATTATCTTATGCTACATCTTTAGACTTATTAGAAGAGGCAGTCCGTCGAATTGATACATTTGTAAAATCAAAATGGCAAGACTAATCCTTTTAACCAACTTTGGAGGATTTCTATGAAAAAAATTATGATTCAAGATATGCCAAAGCATATCGGTGAAACCGTCAAGCTAGGTGCTTGGCTAGCGAACAAACGATCAAGTGGTAAAATTGCCTTCTTACAATTACGTGATGGTTCTGGCTTTGTACAGGGCGTTGTTGTAAAAGAAGAAGTAGGCGAAGAAATTTTTGCCATTGCAAAAGGCATGTCCCAAGAAACTTCTATGTACATTATAGGAGAGGTTAAAGCAGATGAGCGTTCAAGCTTTGGCTGTGAGCTTGTTGTAACTGGTATTGAAGTACTACATGCTGCAACTGACTTTCCGATTACGCCAAAAGAACACGGTCCTGAGTTTTTAATGGATAACCGTCACTTATGGCTGCGTTCTCGTAAGCAACATGCGATCATGAAAATCCGTAACGAAATTATTCGTGCAACTTATGAGTTTCTTAACAACACTAGCTTTACAAAAATGGATCCGCCAATTTTAACTGGATCAGCTCCTGAAGGTACTTCTGAGCTATTCCATACAAAATATTTTGATGAAGATGCTTTCCTTTCGCAATCTGGTCAGCTTTACTTGGAAGCGGCTGCGATGGCTTTAGGTAAAGTATTCTCATTCGGCCCAACATTCCGTGCTGAAAAATCTAAAACACGCCGTCACTTAATCGAGTTTTGGATGATTGAGCTGGAAATGGCGTTTGTTGAATTTGAAGAAAACCTAGAAGTGCAAGAACAATACGTGGAGCATATCGTGCAATCAGTTCTGGCAAATTGCAAATTAGATTTAGAGCGTCTTGGCCGTGATACATCTAAACTTGAAAATATTAAAGCACCATTCCCTCGTATTTCTTATGACGATGCCATTAAACTATTGCATGAACAAGGATTTGACGATATTGAATGGGGCGATGATTTCGGTGCACCACATGAAACTGCAATTGCTAATTCATTTGACAAACCTGTATTCATCACTTGCTACCCAGTAGGCATTAAGCCATTCTACATGCAACCACATCCTGACCGTGATGATGTAGTATTATGTGCAGATTTAATTGCACCAGAAGGTTACGGTGAAATAATTGGTGGTTCTGAGCGTATCCATGACTATGATTTATTAAAATCTCGTCTTGAAGAACATCATTTATCTTTAGATGCTTATGCATGGTATTTAGAGCTACGTAAACAAGGCTCTGTACCACATTCAGGCTTCGGTCTAGGATTGGAGCGTACAGTGGCATGGATTTCTGGCACGGAACACATCCGCGAAACGATTCCATTCCCACGTTTACTAAACCGTTTATATCCATAAGCAATAGCTCTCACTGAAAGTTGTGATGGGAGACTTGTACCTGGCGCTTCGCTTTCGGTACAGATAAAATACTGCCCTTTAAAGCAGTTAAAATTAAAAGTCGCGTAGTTATATGTCTACGCGGCTTTTCTACTTACGATGGAAAAAGGAGTCAAGTATAATATGAGCACAAATAACAATCGACTCCGTACATGGACTGAGCAGAGAATGATTCAAATTCCTCAGCTTTTTTTTCAGTTTTATAAGGAGTTAAATATAGAGGATGATGAGGCACTTATTGTTATGCATTTACTTGCGTTCCATATGGAGGGTAATGATTTTCCAACGCCTAATGATTTGATGAATCGTCTCACAATGCCTGGCAATGACATTACTTCACGTCTACAGCGATTAATGCAAAAAGGTTTCCTAGAAATAACAAGCGACGTTGATGCAAGTGGCAAATTATATGAAAAATATTCGGTATATCCACTTTGGGAGCGTATAATGCAGATGATTGAAATGAAGGAACATCAAAAATCAGCAGCATCACTTCGACAAGAAGAGGGTGAAATTTTCCGGTTATTTGAAGAGGAAATGGGGCGTCTTTTATCTCCTTTAGAGCTAGAAAAAATCGGGTCTTGGCTAGATGAGGATAAGCACAGTCCAGCGCTTATTAAGGAGGCGCTTAAAGAGGCTGTGTTTGCTGACAAGCTAAGTATTCGTTATATTGATCGAATATTATTAGAGTGGAAAAAGAAAAATATTACGACACCTAAGGCTGCACAGAAGCAAAGCGAGCAGTTCCGTGAAAAACAAACATTTAACAGACCACCAGTCCGTACAATGCAGCAAGAAACGCAGTCGACAAATAAAGTACCATTTTATAATTGGTTAGAAGAAAGAGAATAGGGGGCTTCCGATATGTTAACAAAAACACAATGGGAGCATTGTCTAGCGGAAATGGATCGTATGTTTCCTGATGCACATTGTGAGCTAGTGCATGACAATCCGTTTGAGCTGACTATTGCTACGTTATTATCGGCACAGTGTACGGATGTACTTGTAAACAAAGTAACGAAAACATTGTTTCAAAAATATAAAAAGCCAGAAGATTATTTAGCTGTATCCTTAGAGGAGCTGCAACAGGATATTCGTTCCATCGGCTTGTATCGAAATAAGGCGAAGAATATTCAAGCATTATGTCAACGACTATTAGAAGAGTACAACGGTGAAATACCAGCAAGCCGAGAAGCACTAGTCACTTTGCCCGGTGTAGGTCGTAAGACGGCTAATGTCGTGTTGTCTGTAGCTTTTGATATTCCTGCACTTGCAGTGGATACACATGTAGAGCGCGTGTCTAAACGATTAGGGCTTTGTCGCTGGAAGGATACAGTGCTAGAAGTCGAAGAAACAATTATGAAAAAAACACCGATGGACAAGTGGTCGAAAACACATCATCAGTTAATTTTCTTCGGTCGTTATCATTGTAAAGCTCAAAACCCTAACTGTCACACATGCCCTTTACTTGATGATTGTAGAGAAGGACAGAAGCGTTTAAAAAAAGGGCTGGTGAAGGAAGCGTGAATGTAGAGGTAATTGCGAAGGAAAAAATAGATGCTTGGTTTGCAGAGTGGACAGAACTAGAAGCCAAAATTCATGCAGCTCATGATGCAAGGAATGGTGAAGCAAAAGGATTGATGGAAATGGCCATTTTATTGTTTGAGCGCTTAGTGCAAGAAGCAGGCGATGAAGTGTTGCCCATCAACGGTATTGAACGATTAACCTTTATAAAAGCAAAGCCTGGCCAATATGCCTGTTATCGTCAGCTCGATGAATTATTTAAGGAAACAAAAAAACGTGCAGCACGGTTACGCTTGCAGGCTGCAAAAAAGTAATACAGAACGGATAGACTCAGCAAATTGAAAGACATAAAAAAACAGAGTAGCGTTATGCTACTCTGCTTTTTTTATTCAGTACTACCGGTACCATCATCCGGTGTGGTTGGTTCAGTTGGCGTTGTTGGTGGCTTGCTACCATTATTGTCGCCATTGTTACCTGGGGGGGTACCGTTATTTCCTGTATTGCCGCTGTTACCATTCCCAGCATTACCATTGCCATTGTTGCCACTGTTGCCGTTATTATCACTGTTGCCATTGTTACCATTGTTACCATTTCCGTTACCGTTGTGGTTACCGTTGTCTCCGTTATTGCCATTTTGATCAGGTGCCGTTGGTTCCTCAACATCAGGCTGATCCGGAGTATCTGGCTCTTTATCTTCATCAGTCGTACCTGTTACTTGGAAGGAAGTTGTTCCAGGTTTACTACGTGTACCATCTACAACTGCTACGACAGAAATCGTGTATTTGCCATCTTCCAGTTGTTTGTTGCTAATTGTTAAGCCTTTGCTTTCCGTTTTACCAAGAGAAATAGTCTCTCCACCTTCTCGTGTAGCGGATACTTCGAAGGTTGTTGGTAGCGGTTCATCTGTTTCCGGATTAAGCATTGCATCATGCTCCCATGAAATATTAATAGATTGACCTTCTGTATCAGGGCTTGCACTTACATTGTATGGTGAAGAAAGTTCTGGCATTGCGTATTCATTTGAAACTTCCTTAGGCTCTGTACCACGTACAAATAGCTCTGTTCGACGTTTCTCACTTGGTGTAAAATTACTTGCTAATTTAAGCGGCTTTGTGCCTACTTCAATTGTAGCTTCCACAACTGAGTTTGGCTTTTTGAAACGTGGTGTTTCAACGTTCGCCGAAATTTCTTTCATAATTTGTTTAAATAAATGTTGTGGTAAACGACGTTCATCCCAAGTTGTAATTGGATCAAAGTGTTTTTCATAACCACTCCAAATAGCGATTGAATAGTTTGTAGTGTACCCAGCAAACCATGAATCCGGTACACTTGTATCCGGTAAATTATGCTTGCTAAAATCAGCAGCTGCGTAGTTTGTTGTACCTGTTTTACCTGCGATATCTAATCCAGATACATTGGCAACAGTACCTGATGCATCAGGCTTATTGCCGACAACGTCACGTAACATATCTGTTACCATATAAGCTGTATAATCGCTCATTGCTACATTAGACTCTGGTGTATAGTCTTTTGTTGTTTTACCATCACGGTAAACGATTTTTGTAATCGCATAAGGATCAGTGTAAACACCATTATTCCCAAATGCTGCATAGGAAGCAGCCATTTGCGTAGGAGACATCGTAATATCTCCACCACCGATTGCATCAGATTCATAAACATTTTTAGCATTAATACCTAAACGACCAACAAATTCTTTAGCTTTATCAATACCAACTTCTTGTAATGCTTTAACAGCTGGAACGTTACGTGAAGCATATAAAGCTTTACGTGCTGTCATTGCACCCATATATTTATTATCCCAGTTTGTAATGTTTTGTTTCGAATTAGAGTAGGTCATAGGTTCGTCCACAAGTGTTTGACCTGTTGACCATTTTAAATTCTCGATTGCTGGTCCGTAATCTATTAATGGCTTCATTGTTGACCCTGGTTGATGATTTAAGTCAAATGCATAGTTAAAACCACGTTCAACCCCGTAATTGCGTCCTCCACCGATTGCTTGAATTTGACCATTTTTCGTATCAACAACAGCCACACCCGATTGAATCTTTTCGGACGGGAAGTTACTGTCATCATTCATAATGTTTTCAACAATTTGCTGTGCATTCGGATCAAGTGTTGTGTAAACTTTAATTCCTTCCGCCATTGCACTACCATCACCGTTTTTCTCTAGTTCATTAATAACGACATCAAGGAAGGCATCGTATTTAGAGCCAGCAAATGGTTGGCGAGTTTCATCGTCAGCGAGGCCGACTTTAACATCTACTTTTTTCGCTTCTTCCATTTCCTCTTTTGAGATTTTACCATGCTGATACATTAGACCTAAAACAGTGTTCCGACGTTTCTCGGCAAGCTCTGGGTATTTTATTGGATTGTATGCATTTGGACGTTGTACTAAACCTGCAAGTAATGCTTCTTCATCTAAAGTTAAATCTTTTAGCTCTTTACCATAGAAATACTGAGCTGCTGTTCCAAAGCCATAAACACGACCGGACATTAGCATTTTGTTAAAGTACATTTCAAAAATTTCTTCTTTTGAATATTTACGTTCTAATTGGAAGGCAAGCCAAGCTTCCTGTGCTTTACGTTTTAATTTTTTCTCATTTTGTAAAAATGAGTTTTTAACAACTTGCTGTGTTAATGTAGAGGCCCCTTGCGCCCCAAAGCCATCACGGAAGTTAGCGAGTATTGCCCCACCAAGACGATAAAAATCCATACCACCGTGCTCGAAAAAGCGTGCATCTTCGGTTGCAAGGATTGCGTTCACCATATCCTTAGGTATATCTTCATATTTTACATATTTACGGTTTTTTGCACCGATTGTAGCAAATAATTCACCGTTTTTATCATAGAACTCTGAAGAAACGGGGTCCTTCAGTAAACTTTCATCTAATTTAGGTGCGGTACTTGCGTAATAGGCGAATATTCCAGCACCACCAATAAAACATGCAGCCATTATTGCTACAAGTGTTAGCGTAATGCGCTTAAACCATTTTTTCTTCGATGGTTTCGGATCGCTTTTTTTATTTTTTTGAGCGAGAGCCTTTTGATGCTCACCGCGTGTCGGACGACGTTCAGTCATTCTACTATCTCCTCACTTTCAGAACCATGGCTTTTTGCTTCAATTAGCTTTTGGACAATCGGTAAATAATCGATACGTGGATAATAGCTCGTAGGAATTTCAAAAGCTTCCTTTTCTATAGTTAAAAAGGGTATCGATTTACGTTCACCGTTTTCCATCGCTAGCCAGGCCTTTTGTAAAACATCGTATGGCACAATAAAATATCGTTCAAAAGCTGAGAAACGAACAATAATAAATGCCACACCATTTTGTTCCGTCACTTGCTGCATATGTGTCATTTGATGTACGTGAATATTCTTTAAGGGAAAACTGGTTTTTGAAGCAGTTTCCTTTGCATCAAAATCAATATAATGCCCGTTCCAAACACCATTGTAATCTGTTGTCGAGGGTGTTCGGAAATAAGCCTCACGAATAACTGCAGCACTTCGTGATGGGTACTCTACTTTGACGATTTGCACGGGAACAGGTTTCTTATGAATGATAGCAAATCGCCTTTTTACATAATAATCGTTTGCTTCATTAATTTCATCTTCTAGTGTTTTTCCTCGATTACTAAAAGAATAATCCTTGTCCTTTCCCTTTTTCACTGTTTTTTGAACAGCTGGATTAGGGGAATACATTTTCCCATTCGGATAACGAATTGTCACTTAGTTCACCCTCTATAATACTGCTATTATACAATAGTTTACCATGATTAAGTAGCAGTTCTCCACTTCTATAGATAGTATGATTGATGCTAGATTAGCAATAGCTAAAATTACCAAAAAATAACCGATCTTTGGGCAATTTTCTATTTTTAAAGTCGAAAAATATCATGTTGCATAATTTATTCTATAACGCGAATCGTCAAAATAACTGATGAAATTTCCACACGAATTTATAAAAAAAACTGGTCTCTACGTTAGTTTCTCTACTTGATAGATGATATTGAAGACAACGAAAATAGATTAGTTCAATTAAATTTTATCGAAATACTTCTTCTTTCAGCTAACTTACGCTTATTTTGTCACGCATGAAGGTAATTTTATACATGCGAGGAATACATAAATTAAAGCAAAGGAGGCGTTATTTTGAACAAGTTAAAACAATTAGTTGCGCAGTTAGATCTAGTCAATCAATTACTGTTAACGAGAGTGTCTTTGGAAAACAATGCTCAAAGCATGAATTTTTTTATGCAGCTCAAATCTGTTAGCCAGAAAGTAAGCTTAGCAGAAAAGAACTGGCAAGTAAAGAATGCTTGTTCGCCTATTAGTAGTGAAAAATGATAGACTTTGGTACACTTATCTCATATGCGATATAAATAACCCAATATGAGCATTTTTCATACATTATTTGCCACCGAGAGTGATATACCTTGAATAAACCTCATCGCCAAAAGTTTGGGATGTCATTTTCTTGAAAGATATGCCATTTAACTAAGCTGATTGGAGAGGTGAGTGGGCGTCTCCCAGGTCACAGATGAGACCTTGAAGAGAACCAGTAAAGGAATGAAGGCAAAAAGTATCATGTCCTGTGATAATGTCTTTATGACCAATATCATGCGCTGTCGTTACGTTTTCATATAGTCGGAACGGAAATTAAATCCCACGTTATGGTGATGAGCCATAAATAAAGGCTGTTTTACATCATTGGAGTAAAATTACTCATATAGCATAAATAATTTTCAATTTTAAAATAGCAGGTTCGAAAAATTAGCTTAAAATGATACTATGCGTTTACGGTAATGTAGATGATTCTTCATTTAAAGGATGGATCCAACCTAAATACAAAAATATTTAAAGGCCCATCACCAAAGTTGGGAAGTTCATTGGGGATCAGGTTATGGATGAACCTTGGAGCGAGGGAGAGTGGAATGAATGCCAACGTAGCCAATCCCACGTTATGGTGATGAGCCTTCATTAATGAAATGAGGTGCGAAATTGTTGTTAATACAGCAAACTTCCAAATTAATAGATGAATGTGAAAAATGTGTTGCACGCTTCTGGCAAATGCGTGAGGAGAATCGTACTCCCGACTTTTTTGAGGAGGTTAAGCCACACGCAGATATCATTCACCAACTTTTAAAGGAATGGCAACAAGAGGCGAATGTGTGGATTCAAAAAAATCGACCAAAATATATGCATACACAACAAATTGCTTCAGCGGTCGAATCGATGGAGCAATTTGTTGTGCAATCCTTTTATAAAGAAACAAGTAAAAAGCGTTTTTTAGATGCGATTCATTCAACCTCGTATACGTTGGAAATTTTCGAACGGGTAGTGAAGGAGACACAAATAGATGTTATCGAAAAAAAGGACCATCAGTGAACTGTTAAACGAGTGGAGATATGATGAAGAACTGAAGGAACGTATTTTACACTGGCAAACGCTTGAAGGGCGTGAAGCTAAATATGCTCCATTCCCAGGAAATTTACATCCTTCACTTGTAAAGGCTCTCCAAACAAGAGGGATAGAACAACTGTATACCCATCAACGTCAGGCATTTGATTACGCTATGGAGGGGGTTTCCTTTACTGCCGTTACACCAACAGCGTCTGGAAAATCATATTGCTACCATTTACCGGTACTTCAAAAAATACTAGAGGATAAAAACTCACGCGCTATTTATTTATTTCCAACGAAAGCTTTAGCGCAAGATCAAAAAAATGATTTAAATGAATTAATCGAACAAAGCGGTGAAGAAATTTTAAGCTATACGTATGATGGGGATACTGCGCCAGGCATACGCCAAAAGGTACGTAAGGCAGGGCATATTGTGATGACAAATCCGGATATGCTTCATTCGGGGATTTTGCCACATCATACGAAATGGGTTTCACTATTTGAAAATTTGCAGTATATCGTCATTGATGAGTTGCATACATATAAAGGTGTGTTTGGCTCACATGTTGCGCATGTTATTCGAAGGTTGAAGCGTATTTGTGAGTTTTATGGGAGTAAGCCAATTTTCATTTGTACATCAGCAACCATTAAAAATCCGAAAGAGCTAGCGGAAGCTTTAACGAATGAAAGTCATGCCTTAATTAGTGATTCAGGGGCGCCTGTTGGGAAAAAGACATTTCTTTTTTATAACCCACCTATCGTCCATAAAACATTTGGCGTGCGTCGTAGTGCTGTTTTGGAGGTGAGTGACCTCGCTAAAAGATTATATACAGCAGGTATTCAAACCATTATTTTTGCTAAAAGTCGTGTACGAGTAGAAATGATTGTGACGTATTTAAAGGAACTTACACGCAATAAGCTTTTAGATGAGTCGGTGCGAGGTTATCGAGGTGGTTATTTACCCTCTGAGCGACGTGTTATTGAACGAGGGCTTCGTGATGGTACTATTCAAACAGTAGTTAGTACAAATGCACTGGAATTAGGCGTCGATATTGGCCAATTACAAGCATGTATCATGACAGGGTATCCGGGAAATATCGCGAGTGCTTGGCAGCAAGCAGGTCGTGCTGGCCGTCGCCAGGACGAGGCGTTAATCATTTATGTAGCGCAATCGGCAGCACTTGACCAATACGTAGTGAACCATCCACTCTTTTTACTTGGCAGTGCACCAGAGGAAGCGCGTATTTATCCTGAAAATATGCTGATTTTAATGGATCATTTAAAATGTGCAGCGTTTGAGCTACCATTTTCCACGCATGATACGTATGGTGAATATGAGATTCAGGAGTTACTGGAATATTTAGCGGAGGAAGGCGTTGTGTTTAAAACGAGTGAGAAGTGGCATTGGATGAGTGATCGTTTTCCGGCACATGATATTAGTCTTCGTTCTGCTTCACAAGAAAATGTTGTAATTATTGATATGACTGTCCCTGCACAAACAAAGGTTATTGGTGAAATGGATCGCCATAGTGCGATGACATTGCTACATGAAGAGGCTATTTATTTGCATCAGGGCATTCAATTTCAAGTAGAAAAGCTTGATTGGGAAGAAAAGAAAGCATTTGTACGAGAAGTAGATGTCGATTACTATACTGACGCTAATCTTGCAGTTGAGATGAAGGTGCTAGAGGAAGATCGGAGTCGAGATTATAAAGGTGGTATTATTGGCTTCGGTGATGTTGGCTTGGTCGCACAGGCAACGATATTTAAAAAAATACGCTTCGGTACACACGATAATATCGGTTCTGGCCCTATTCATTTACCACCAGATGAAATGCACACAAGCTCTTCGTGGCTATCATTCTCTGCGCTAGAAAAATGGTCGGAGGCGGAGCTAACAGACGCCATGACGGGAGCTGCATATGCGATGAATGCGTTCATACCATTGTTTATTCAATGTGATAGTAGCGATGTAGCAGTTGTCCCACAGGTAAAGGCAACTCATAATGAGCAACCGACATTTTTTGTTTATGATAAGTATCCTGGCGGTATTGGATTAAGTGAAAAGGTTTATAACTTATGGGAAGATTTGTTGACTAAGACGCGGGAGCATGTAACGAGCTGTGCTTGTGAATCAGGCTGTCCATCATGTATAGGAGCTCAAGATAGCTTACAGCAAGCGAAGAAAAAAGTAATAGAACTTCTTCAAATTTTAAATTAGAGTACTAAAAGGGCTTGGAAGGAAAAAGTCTAAAAAACTATTCCTACAAGCCCTTTTTTCATTATTATCTAAATCATTTTACGGTTATTACAAGCCAACTCTTTATGTATATTCTTATTCGATTTTAAATAGTTAATTAATTTTAACCTATTGAACTTTTCACGTGTGAACAATATAACACCTTGCTATCAAGTTCTATATTTTAACCAAAATAGCACATCTTCTCTTTGTGCAGAAGCTAAAAGATGCGCTATGATTAATATAGGTTATACTTGCGGTAAAAAAATAAGGACAATCCTCAATTTTGAAAGTGTGATAATCATGTTATAACAAGTGTTTTATCCACTGTTCATTCGGGGGATTTCACAATTTTTTGATGAGCACTCTGATGGTAATGGTAGCAGCATGTAGGCTTGCTGTGATTGTGATTCAGTCCTTCCATCAAGATAGTTTACAGGAACCTAAAAAGTACAATAAGTTTTAGCAATCTTACATGCAGAAAATGGTGAAGTAAATGTCTTACGAAAATAAAATTTTACAAATGAAAAAAATGCTCGGTAAAAAAACGACAACAACTCTAAAAAAAGAGGATAAACCGGCTTATCAAAAACCTGTTGCTCCAAGCTATACTGAGCAGTGGGGAAAAGCTGGACTAACAATTGTAGAAAATGAATTCGGCATTGTTTTTAAACGACAGGTGCGTTATCCGTTTAATTATCAGCATGGTCATTATAAGTTGCAGTCATTTTTTGATGCATTAGTAAAATGGCAAGAGGCAAAGTTCGAACATCCATATGCATTAGAAATGAATGAAAAGGTATTGTTTTTTGATACGGAAACTACTGGCTTAAAGGGTGTAGGCACACAAATTTTTCTTCTAGGCTTTTTAGAAGTATCAGAGGAAAATGAAAGCTTTATTTTAACTCAATATATTTTAGCTGATCCTGCACATGAGGCAGCGTTACTTTTTGAATCAAAGCTTTGGCAAAAAAACGCGACGGTTATTACCTACAATGGAAAAAGCTTTGACTGGCCGCAACTTGAAACACGTTGGACACTCAACCAAAAAGAATTACCTAAACTGCGTACACAACGGCAAATCGATTTATTGCATAGTTCAAAGCGTTTATGGAAAAATGATATGGAAAGAATGAAATTAAAAGCTGTGGAAGAAGAGAAGCTTGGCTTTTCTCGCATTGGAGATATACCTGGATTTCTTGCACCTATTATTTATTTAGATGCAATAAAAAGCGGTGTTCCAGATGCCCTTATGAAAGTCCTTCTTCATAATGAATGGGATTTGCTTTCACTGATTACGCTTTATGTCCATTCTACAAATTTGCTATTTGAAGAGACGAGCGAAGAATCGGCAAAAACATTTACAAATATCGGGAAATGGTATGCTGATTTAAAAGAGAGTTCACAGAGTGTTAAGGTTTTAGAAAAGGTTACGACCCAATTTGATGCACTTGAAGCGGGAAATGCACAATATTATTTAGCGATACAGCATAAAAAAAATAAAAAGTTTAGTGAAGCGATCGATGCATTTGTGGCTGCTCTACATTTCGTTGATCAACGAAAAAAGTTGCATGTATTAGAACAGCTAGCGATGATATATGAGCATCAAATGAAAGATTATGACCAGGCCTTTTATTATACGCAAGAAGGCATAAAATTAATAAAAAAGAATGAGCAATGGAGAGTAGAACAAAAGCAGAAATGGGAAATTTCTTGGGAAAAGAGGTTACTCCGATTAGGAAATAAGAAATAATTTCCCGGGTAAGCGCAAGAAACGACAAGTTTAGCCTTACATTTGATGTTTTCAGACGATATAATGTGATGAAGTATGCTATAATGTAACGCATGTAGTGTGAGGAAGGGCGATGTGAATGGATATTAAATTAACGTCAAAAATGATCCTTGAAAAGGAATTTAAGAAAAATTTTAAAGGCTACAATGTAGAAGAAGTCGATTCATTTCTTGATGAAATAATACAAGACTATGAAACGTTCGAAAAAGTGGTGGCCCAACTTCGTGAAGAAAATAAACAGTTAAAAGAAGAAATTGATAATACGCCTAAGAGACAACCTGTCGCATCGGCAGCTGGTACGACAAACTTTGATATTTTAAAACGTCTTTCAAATTTAGAGAAACACGTATTCGGTAGTAAGTTGTACGAATAATTTTTGTCAATTATATTGTATTTATCATAAAACTCTAGTATAATCTTTTTATCATCATGAAATTCTGGTAATCGCTGCGGCGCTAGACGTCGTAGAGGAAAGTCCATGCTCGCACGGTTCTGAGATGACCGTAGTGTTCGTGCTTACTGAAAAAATAAGGTAAGGCAGCTGTAAAGGCTGACGGCGGAAGGAAAACCTAAGTCTTAATGATATGGTTGAAACTTCCTGAAAGTGCCACAGTGACGTAGCTTGCTTGGAAACATGCAAGGTGGAACGAGGTAAACCCCACGAGTGAGAAACCCAAATTATGGTAGGGGCACTCTCTAAAAGGAATTGAACGGATAGAGGGACAGAGTTCACTCTGTAGATAGATGATTACTACCCGGCCGTACGAGGCGATAGCTGTTTGAGTACTCGGGAACAAAACATGGCTTATGGAATTTTTTGATGCTTATTAATGAAATGACAAGCGCTCTCCAATTTGGTGGAGAGCTTTTCTTTTGAATAAAGTAAGAAAAAGTTACTTGTTAATCATGTCTAGGCATGCGCGATATACGTTTGAGAATAAGGCTGTACACTGTTGGTCATGCCTCTGTTGCTACGATTCGAAACATAAACATCTAATAAACTGTTATCGCAACGATATACATATTGTCTACATACGAGTAGACTGGTGCAAAAGTGCTTTTCTAAAAAATGAGGGTAGTAAAGAGAGATAGGATGGAGTAGAAACATGAACGGTGTGAACGATAGTCTGGAGAAGCTAAATTCGATTTCCAAATATCCTACTGCCTTAATAACAAAGATCTTCGAAAATGTATCTGAAGGCATCATGATCACAGATAAAGATAAAAGAATAGTAATGGTCAATCCTGCTTTTGAATTTGTAACTGGCTATAAGCGTAATGAAGTGATTGGAAAAACGCCAGCCGTTCTACAGTCAGGTGTACATGAATTGCAATTTTATTTAGATATGTGGCAAAAGATACGACAAGAAGGCATTTGGCAGGGGGAAATATGGAATCGTCGTAAAACCGGAGACGTATATCCAGAATGGTTAACAATTGTCGGTGTAGCCAACGATGAGGGAGAGATTACAAATTACTGTGGTATCTTTACAGATTTGTCTGAAAGAAAAATAGTAGAAAATGAACTAGAAAAGCGGTTACTAACTGATTCATTAACGGAAGTATCAAATCGATTTGCTTATATTGAAAGAATGGATAATCTATTAGAATCAACTTCTACTATCTCTCATTCAGTACAGCATGCAGTCTATTTTTTAGATTTAGATCGATTTAAGCAAATTAATGATACGTTAGGTCATGCAGTTGGAGATACTATTCTAGTAGAAGTGGCAAAGCGCTTAAAAACGTTGTTAAAAAATAAAGATATCATTGCTAGATATGGCGGTGATGAGTTTATTATTACGTTAACAAACGTGAAGAATGCTAAAGAAGCCGCAAATTTTGCTGAACAAATTATTGGGATTATTGAAAAGCCTTTGGATATTAATAGTCAAGATATTTTTATTTCGACGAGTATTGGTATCAGCATGTATCCATTAGATGGTGAAACAACGGAGCAATTGATTCATTGTGCTGACAAGGCAATGACTTATTCGAAAAAGAATGGTCTTAATGACTATGCTTTTTATTTTGATGAATTGAAGACTGATTCTCAGCGTGTTTTATTATTAGATTCAGAACTACGGAGAGCTATTGAAAACCGAGAATTTGAGCTGCATTTCCAACCTAAAATATCTGTGGAAAATGAAGAGATTCAAGGGTTAGAGGCACTTGTTCGCTGGAATAGTGAAAGACTAGGATTTGTTTCTCCAGCAGAATTTATTCCTTATGCTGAGGAAACAGGATTAATCATTCCTTTAAGTGAAGTGATTATAGAAAAAGCTTGTGAGGCAGTTAAAGAGATGCGTCGATGTGGTTACAAGACTCCAGTGGCCATCAATATTTCAAGCATTCACTTTAAGCAACAAAACTTTTTAGACTCTGTTCAAGCGATATTAGAGCGTTATAACACGCCTGCTAACAATTTTGAAATTGAAGTTACAGAACGTACTGTGATGAACAGTGCAAATGAAACGGTTAGCAAGCTTGTGCGACTTAAGAAAATGGGCTTTAAAATTTCTATTGACGATTTTGGGACAGGCTATTCGTCTCTTAGTTATTTAGTTCGTTTCCCACTTGATTATTTAAAAATCGATCGAAGCTTCATTCAACATATTGGCTCACTCGATGAAAAACAGGCAGTAGTGGATGCGATTATTCAAATGTCGCATCGCTTAAAAATGAAAGTTGTTGCTGAAGGTGTAGAACAAGCACAACAAGTGGATATACTACGTAAAATGAACTGTGATATAATTCAAGGCTATTATTACAGCAAACCGTTGCCACTTCACGAACTTATTGAGTTTATGGAGTATTGGGAAATTGAGCATCAAGGAAGGAATTAATGTATGGCAAACTATAAATTAGTAGCAACTGCTGCAATGGGATTAGAGTCGATTGTGGCACAAGAGGTAAAGGCACTAGGCTATGAAACAACAGTCGAGAACGGCAAAGTGTATTTTGAAGGTGACGAAACGGCCATTGCACGAACAAACTTATGGCTACGTGTAGCAGACCGAGTAAAAATTGTTGTAGGACAGTTTCCTGCTAAATCTTTTGAACAGTTGTTTGAAAGTGTAAAAGCTTTACCGTGGGAAAAATACTTACCAGTTGATGCAGCTTTTCCAGTATCAGGGAAGTCTGTTAAATCCAAATTATTTAGTGTGCCAGATTGTCAGGCAATTACTAAAAAAGCAATTGTAGAGCGCATGAAACAGCATTATAAACGTTTAGGATTTTTAGATGAATCCGGTGCAACCTATAAAATTGAAGTTTCAATTTTAAAAGATGTGGCTACACTTACTATTGATACATCGGGTGCGGGCTTGCATAAGCGTGGTTATCGTCAAGCACAGGGCGAAGCACCATTAAAAGAAACATTAGCAGCGGCACTCGTACAAATTTCTAAGTGGAATCCGAGTCGACCGTTCGTAGATCCATTCTGTGGTTCTGGCACAATTGCGTTAGAAGCAGCAATGTTTGGACAAAATATTGCACCGGGCTATAATCGTGAATTTATTTCAGAGGATTGGCCATGGATGAAGGCAAAAATTTGGGATGCAGCGCGAGATGAAGCGGATAGCTTAGCGAACTATGATCAACCATTAGAAATTTTCGGATCTGATATAGATCATCGCATGGTGAGTATTGCACAAGAAAATACACTAGAAGCGGGCTTTGGTGATATGATTACGTTCAAGCAAATGCAAGCACGTGATTTTACAACACTGCTAACAGATGGCGTTATGATTGGTAATCCACCATACGGAGAGCGTATTGGTGACATCGAAGTCGTGGAGCAGGTAATTCGTGATTTAGGAAAAGTCATGAAAAATTATCCGACTTGGTCTGTGTACATGTTGTCCTCAATGAAAAACTTTGAGGAATTGTACGGTCGTCAATCGACGAAGAAGCGTAAATTATTCAATGGCTTTATTGAAACGAACTATTACCAGTTCTGGGGACAAAAGTCTAAAAGAGATTAACGAACGATAACGGAAGATAAGATTTTTTCTTATCTTCCGTTTCGTCGCGTATAATAGGACCAGATAGTTAGAGGGGGAACGTCAATTGCGTAAATCTTTACCATTTGTATTAACAAAGGACCGCTCATTTTTTGAGTCATTAGGTGACTGGATGGGGGACGTCCTTTACGATGAATTACCTGAAAAGGGCTTTGAATGCCGTGATGAGCAAATTTTTATGGCCTATCAAATTGAGCAAGCCCTAAAAGAAAAAAACGTGCTTTTTGCGGAGGCAGGTGTAGGGACTGGGAAAACAATTGCCTATTTACTACCAGCTGTATCCTATGCACGCTATACTGGCAAACCAGCCCTTATCGCATGTGCAGATGAAACTTTAATCGACCAGCTAGTAAAAGAGGGCGGCGATATTTATAAGCTACAGAAAACGTTAGGTCTTGAAATTGATGTTCGCCTAGCAAAGTCACGAGACCAATATCTATGCTTAAAGCGTTTTGAGGAAGCTGAAAAAGTGGAAACCGATGAATGGATCGATGATATTGCATTTTCTATACCTGATGGAGTATATGCACAGGGCTCGATGATTGCTATACAACCTTATGGTGAACGCAGCGATTATCCAACTGTCAGTGATGAAGATTGGCAAAAAGTAAATTACAACTCGATTATGCAGTGTTCAGTATGTGATCTACGTAATCGATGTGGTCAAACATTACATCGTGCACATTATCGTAAATCGACGGACTTAATCATTTGTTCGCAAGATTTTTTGATGGAGCATTTAGCAACAAAAGAGTCTCGTGAACGTGAAGGGCAACTAGCTTTATTGCCTGAAGTATCAATGATGGTGCTTGACGAAGGTCATTTATTAGAATATGCTGCGCAAAAAGCAATGACGTATAAAGTACAGGCGACAACAATTGTGACATTGTTAGAGCGTTTAATGGTGGATGGTGTGCGAGAACGTACATTATATGCGATGGAAAAATTACAAGATGACCACGAGCTATTTTTTGACCAGCTACGAGATGATCTAGTAGCTTCTAAAGAAGAGCGTAAACGTATTAATAAATCGCCAAATCTGTTGAAATACGGTAAACAACTTATTGCGGATGTCGAAACATTACTCGAGGAATTTGTTTTTGAATCTGAAATGTATATGATTCCAGAGTATGAATTAAATATGGCAGAGGAGTATTTAGAACAATACGAGGCATCTTTACGTATTTTCATAGCACAGGGAGATGCAGTCGATTGGTTAGAGGAAACGGATGGGGAGGAAACGCTCGTAATTATGCCGCGTCTCATCACAGAAGTTTTAGCAGAAAAATTATTCTCTAAAAAACTTCCAATAGTATTCTCTTCAGCAACTTTATCAGTCAATAAAGATTTTTCGTATATTGCCTATAGTTTAGGAATTCGTAATTATCAATCGTTTTCTGTTCCATCTCCATTTGATTATGAAGAAGTTATGCGAATTTATTTACATGAGCTATCTCAAAAGGGGAAAACGGCGCGTGTTCAACAGCTATTACTTGATGGTGAAAAAACATTAATTTTATTTAAATCAAAACAAGCAATGTTAGATTTCAAAGCGGAACTACCTCTTATGGAACGGATGTATGTAGCGTTTGAGGGGGACCGTGAACTATCAGGAATTGTTCGTGATTTCCAAGAAGGCACAATCAAAACATTATGCTCCTATCATTTATGGGAAGGTCTAGATTTGCCGGAGGAGGCATTAACACGAGTTATTATTTATGATTTACCTTTCCCTCCACATGATCCATTATTTGATGCGAAACGTACATTTGCAGAAAATCCATATGAAGAAGTGGAATTACCGTTTATGCAGCTTCGTTTACAGCAAGGAATGGGGCGTTTAATTCGTACTTCAAACGACCATGGAGATATCCATATTTTGTTGAATGAAGTAGAAGCAAAGCAGCGTGAAACATTTGAAAATATATTAGCTGTTACACCAGAAATAAAGTAGCAAAAAGCGAGTTTGCACCTGTTGCAATCTCGCTTTTTTTGTATATTAAAATAACATTTTTATCGTAAGATAATGATGAGTTTGAAAAAAGTGTTGAATATTTCTCTTTTAAGCTATATAGTTCTTTGTAATGCAACGAAAATTATTAAAATAATTTATTTTTTATATTGAAAATAATTTTGCAAAAGGTTTATAATGATGACAAGAAATTTCAAGAATAATCAATATTAATTTTTGATTATTCCGTGATAGGGGGTTTGAGCCTGTCGAACATTCAATCGTTGTGTCGAAAATATACGAACTTATCTGCAACAGATATAGAAAAGTTAAAAGAAATAGAAGCAACATTATCGTATTATGCTGAATTGACAGATTGTTATATGTTCATAGATTGTATGCTGGAAAACTTACCACATGCAATTGTTGTGGCAGAGGCTTTCCCAAAAACAGAAAGCGGCTTATACGAAAAATCTGTAATTGGCAAATTTGTATTTGAAAGCTTTGAACCAGCAGTATTTTCTGCTTTTAGAAATAAAGAAAAATCGTCAATCACTAGAGCAATCACACAGGAAGGTATAACGGTTGAGCAAAACGTTGTTCCTCTCTTTAATAACCAACAACAGATTATTGCAGTGTTAATCCAGGAAAAAAAGGTGGATATGCAAACTACACCTAAAGATGATTTTCGACATATGCCTTTTGCATTAATTGAGCATATTGTAGAGCCGAATTCTCAACCGATTCCAGTAGTTTCTGATTTACTAGTGGAATCAATTATTCTCACAAATCATGAAAACAAAGTTATCTATAGCAATCCTGCAGGCTACCGATTTATATCGGAGTTATCAGGGCTAGAACGTTTTGACAACGTTGCATTGAATAAGATTTTACCATTTTTACAGGAGGTCTATGATAAAGGCGATGATGTCTTTTTCTTAGAAATTACGATTGATCGTAAAACCTTTATTGTGAAGAAAATTCCTATTCGTGATCAAAACGATAAAGTGACACTCCTCATTATTCATGATCTTACAGAGCTTAAGCTGAAAGAAAATGAACTAATGATGAAAACATTTGCTATACGAGAAATTCACCATCGAGTGAAAAATAATTTACAGACAGTTACAAGTCTATTGCGCTTGCAAATGCGAAATGACTTGTCAGCTTCCAGTGCAAGTGCTTTTCAAGAGGCATTAAATCGAATATATAGTATTTCATCTGTTTATGAACTTATTTTAGAAAATGACGATAACGCTGAAGAGAAAGTAGACGTTATCGCGTTGTCTAAAAAGATTGGACATAAAATGGTTGGGACATCCAATACATCATTTATTCAGTTATCCTTCCATCACGATAATGTACAGTTATTTTGTCATTCAAAAAAAGCTGTTTCGCTCGCGTTAATCATTTGTGAGCTCCTGCAAAATGCACTGAAATATGCTTTTATTGGTCGTGAGGAGGGAACAATCGATATACAATTTCAGCAGGAAGCTTCCACTATTTCACTTCGTATTTCTGACAACGGCGTTGGAATGCAAGAGGTGAAGGCATCATTTGGAATGGAGATTATTACAAGACTTGTTGAATATGATTTAGCTGGCACATTTTCAATTATCCCTAGTGAACAAGGTACACATACTCAAATTCAGTTCCCTGTAAGTGAGGAGGTTTTTATCCTAAATGACTAGGAAAGTTATGATTGTCGAAGATGAGTCGCTCATTGCAATTGATTTGAAGTTTATGCTTGAGGATAATGGCTACGAAGTGGTAGCACAAGCGAATAATGGAGAATCAGCAATTGAGTTGGCTTTTACACATAAGCCACAGTTAATCTTAATGGACATTAAAATGCCTAAGTTAGATGGTTTAAAGGCAAGCAAAATTATTGAACAGCAGCTCGGTATACCGGTGCTATTTATATCAGCTTATAGTGAAAAAGAATTGTTACTGTACGTGAAGCAGGACAATATTTTAGGCTATGTTATGAAACCGTTTTCTGAGAAGAATGTCCTTCCAGCGTTGGAAGTGGCATTTCACCAGATTGATAAGTTCAACCGTCTGAACGGGGAATTGTTGCATAAACAAACAGAATTAGAAAAGCGAAAAATAATCGAACGAGCAAAAGGTTTGCTAATGCAGTCGGAGAACCTAAGTGAGGACGAAGCTTATAAGAAAATTCGCAGTGAGAGTATGCAGACTCAACAGGAAATGGCACTTATTGCAAGGCGCATTATCAATTCCTTACAAGTAAATAGTTAAAGCAAAGACGCTTTAAAGAGATTTCTTCTTTAATGCGTCTTTTTTATTTTCATTCAGCTCTCACCTCTAAAGGTGGTGAGATGAATGTGGTTGTGGTTCCTTTACAGTGGGTGTCCAACACCTGCTGGTTAAATATAAAGCCTCTGATGGATGTCATGGATTTTGAAAGGAATGAATTGTGCCTGCACAATTCAAAATCTAGACGCATTGTTTACCTATGCGAAAGCGAAGCGACACACAATCCAGCCAAGGCGAAATAGATATATAGATAACAATTAAGGGGTGATGAGAAGGATGGCAATGATAGGAACGGTTATCGTTTATATTATTATGATTAGTGCAGTTTTAGGGGCAATCGGAGCAATTCGAGATGCTGAATATGGAATCGGTAAAGAGTTTATGAATGGTATTCATACGGTTGGACATATTTTTGTACCTGCTGCAGGGATCATGGCTGCTATACCTTACTTAACGTGGTTTATAAGTCATTTTATTAGTCCGATTTTTGAATTGATTGGTGCTGATCCAGCTATTGCAGCAACGACAATTTTAGCCTCGGACATGGGAGGATACCAATTAGCGAATGCGTTAAAAGAGTCCTATGAAGGATGGGTCATGGCTCTAGTTGTCGGATTTATGTCAGGCGCAACAATCGTGTTCTCTATTCCAATGGGTCTTGCCATGTTAGATAAACGTGATCATAAATATATGGCTTTAGGTATTATGGCGGGTGTTTTAACAATTCCGATTGGAGCATTTATTTCTTCCATCATGATTGTGACGTTTAATACAGATGTTCGTGAAGTGATTAGTACAACAGCTGCACCAACATACGTGTTTGCCATTTCTGTTTTACAAATATTAATTAATTTATTGCCTTTATTTATTTTCGTAGTGTTAATTGCGTTAGGTCTTAAACTAATTCCAAATGGCATGATCAAAGGCTTCATGATTTTTGGACGCGTGATGGATGCTGCTATCAAGCTTGTGCTAGTGTTCTCGATTGTAGAAATTTTCACAGGTATTTTTACAAAAATTTTCGGTGCATGGGGCTTTGATCCGATCATGGCAGATAAAGTCGATCAATTCCGTGCATTAGAAACAGCTGGGTATATTGGTATTATGCTAGCGGGAGCATTCCCAATGGTGTACTTAATTAGAAAATATGCATCGAAACCTCTAGAAGCAGTAGGAGGAAAATTAGGCTTATCATCAGTAGGAAGCGCAGGACTTTTAGCGACGATTGCCAATATTTTAGCCATGTTTACACTCGTTCGACATATGCCGCCTAAAGATAAGGTTATTAACATTGCCTTTGGTGTTTGTTCAGCCTTCCTTCTAGGAGATCATTTATCGTTTACAGCTAACTTCCAGCCGACAATTATTTTACCTGTTATTACAGGTAAGTTTTTAGCGGGTGTGATCGCAATTATTTTAGCCTATAAACTATCTGTTCCAACAGCTCTAAGGCTAGAACAAGAGGATCGCAAGGCAGGCATTATTAAAGAAGGTGAATATTTAACAGATAAAAATCTTGAAAGAGGTGATGACGTGTGAGTGAAGAAAAGAAACGGTTTATTCAGGAATTTGTGCCAGGTAAGCAACTAACATTGAGTCATCTAATAGCAAATCCTGATCCTGAGATGTTTCAAAAGCTGGGCATTCAAGAAGCAGGTGCACTGGGCATCATGACATGTACACCGAGTGAGACAGTTATTATCGCAGGGGATTTAGCAACAAAGGCAGCCAATGTAAGACTAGGTTTTTTAGATCGCTTTACTGGCAGTCTCGTTATTGTTGGTAGTGTCTCCGAGGTTGAAATGGCAATGTTAGAGATTAATCGTTTTCTATCAGAGATGCTAGGCTATACGCCATCAAAAATAACTAAGTCATAGGATGTGCTGTATGAAAAATCGAGTAATGATCATAGGTGGTGTGCAAGCAGGTAAGTCGACACTGATAAATGCGTTATTGGGGAAAGAAAGACAAGCCAATAAAACACAGGCGCTCGTTTATGATGACTGGATAGTTGATACACCCGGAGAATATATAGAAAATCCGATGTATTACAGAAACATTATGGCAACATCGCTTGAAGTGACACATGTGATTTATTTGCAGGATGCCACCTCATCAAAGAGTGTTTTTCCACCGCAATTTAGCTTAGGAATTCCTAAAATACAAATTGGTGTCATTACTAAAATTGATGCACCCCTTGCAGATGTAGAAAGAGCAATAACGCTATTACAAAATGTCATGACGCAAGGTCCTATTGTGAAAACCTCTTCGTGGCAAAAGCTAGGTATTGAATTTATTGCACCACTTATACAGCTCAACTCTAAGGAAGAAATTCGTCAATTTGTGAAGGATCGTGATAGTCCTTATCTCATGTATTGCCCGTAATGGCGAGAGGGGAGAGTAAATTGAAGACAGAAAAAATTTATAGTGCAGGCATTGATATTGGTACAAGTACAACAAAGATGGTTGTCAGTAGTTTTCTGTTGAAAAACGTTGCAGGTGTAACGCATGTGCCACGCATAGAAATTATTGAAAAAACGGTTTTGCATCAAAGTCCAATTATTAAAACACCGTTTATCAATAAAGAAATTATCGACATGGAAAAAATCGAGCAATTTATTTTTCAGCAATATCAATTGGCCCACATTTCACCGGCAGATATTTCAACAGGTGCCATCATCATTACAGGCGAATCTGCAACAAAGGAAAATGCCAGCGAGGTTGTTCATGCGATTGCAGATACAGCCGGGCACTTTTTAGTTGCTACTGCTGGACCCGATTTGGAAGGCATTATTGCAGCAAAGGGCGCAGGTACCTTACAGCAATCTAAAAATACTGCCAAAGTTATCGCTAACATCGATATCGGTGGTGGTACAGCAAATATTGCGGTAATGCAATTCGGAGAAGTAATTGGTACGTGTACATTGCATGTCGGTGGAAGACTTATAGAATTTCATAACGGAATGATCCAATCGATTTCACCC
Source organism: Lysinibacillus sp. NPDC093190 (assembly GCF_050280425.1). Taxonomy (NCBI): domain Bacteria; kingdom Bacillati; phylum Bacillota; class Bacilli; order Caryophanales; family Bacillaceae; genus Lysinibacillus; species Lysinibacillus sp. NPDC093190. The sequence continues at coordinate 86,701 of NZ_JBNNVG010000014.1, forward strand.
CCCATTATGAAACTTATGGAGAAATGGTCAAAGCCATTAAAGGTTGGTGATTCAGCAGAGGATGTACGTGTCACACAACTAATCCAAGAAATGGTGGATTTAGTAACGAAGACACTAAGCGGACAATTAACAGATGAACAGCACCCATTATTGCTAGGACATTTGCCAACTTGGGATAAACCAGTTGAAGCAGTCGTTTTTTCCGGTGGAGTAGCCGCCTGTATTTATGAAAATGAATGTACAAACCGTCAGTATGATGATATTGGCGAAAAATTGGCAAAAAGTCTTTTCCAGCATGAAGAGCTACAATCCTTTTTATGGTTAAAACCAGAGGAAACAGCGCGGGCAACTGTGACTGGTGCGGGTACGCAAACAACTGAGATTAGCGGTGCAACGATTCAGGTAGATGCGGAAGTATTGCCTTTAAAAAATGTGCCTGTTTTCAATTGCCATATGGATACGAACAGCAAAGAATTCGACAATACGGTGAAAACAGCTGTAGAACGGGCTGATGCTCTATTTTCTATCCAGGAGAATCGCTCTCCGTTTGCACTCTATTTTAGTCAGTCACCATATTTAAGTTTCCAGGATGTCCATGCATTATGTCAGGCCATTTTGAAGCACTTAGCGACGAGAAGCTCCAAGGAAATACCAATTATCATAGTCATTCAATCAGATTATGCAAAGGTTATTGGGCAAACGATACGAGCGATCAATCAAACAGTTCCAATCATTTGCATCGATCAAATTAAAGTAGAAACAGGTGATTATATTGACATTGGGGAAGTACTACCATCTGGTGTTGTCCCAGTCGTTGTAAAAACACTTGCTTTCCACTCAAAGTAAGGAGGATGAATGTGAATCTATCGATGATATTTGGTGGAGAAAAATATAATTTTAAATCATTAAAAGATGTAATGGCCAAGGCCAATGAAGAAAAATCAGGAGATCAGCTAGCTGGAATTGCGGCTGAATCTGTACAGCAACGAATTGCGGCAAAGGCCGTTCTCAGTGAGCTGTTAGTGAAGGATATAAGAGAAAATCCATTAGTTCCTTCTGAAAATGATGAAGTGTCACGCATTATTGAAGGTGATATTAATGAGCAAATTTATGGAGAAATTAAAAATTGGAGTATCGAGCAATTAAGAGAATACATTTTATCAAATGAAACAGGCGATCGGGAATTAAAACGATTAAGCAAGGGCATGAATTCAGAAATTATTGCGGCTGTTACAAAGCTGATGTCCAACTTAGATCTTGTCCATGCTGCTAATAAAGTGGAAATTCTGTCGACTTGTAATATTACGATCGGACAAAAGGGCACACTTTCCTCAAGATTGCAGCCGAATCATCCAACAGACAATATTGACGGTATCATTGCCTCATTAAAAGAAGGATTGTCCTATGGTATTGGCGATGCGGTCATTGGAATTAACCCAGTAGATGACTCAGTTGAAAGTGTGAAAAAAGTATTGCAAGCCACTAAGGAGTTTATCAATGATTGGTCGATTCCTACACAAAACTGTGTGTTAGCGCATATTACAACACAAATGAAAGCCATTAAACAAGGCGCACCAGCCGATATGATTTTCCAAAGTATTGCTGGAACAGAAATTGCTAATCGCTCGTTCGGCATTTCTGCTGACCTAATAAGAGAAGCAGAAGAGCTTGTGAAAAAGCAAGGAACAGGAACTGGCCCGAACTTATTCTATTTTGAAACTGGACAAGGTTCGGAGCTATCTGCTGAGGCTCATATGGGTATTGACCAAGTAACACTTGAATCGCGCAATTACGGCTTTGCTAGACATTTTAATCCGTATATTGTGAATACGGTTGTTGGCTTTATTGGACCTGAGTATTTATACAATAACAAACAGGTTATACGTGCAGGACTAGAAGATCACTTTATGGGCAAAATGCACGGCATCCCAATGGGCGTTGATATTTGTTATACAAACCATATTAAGGCAGACCAGAATGATGTTGAAGATTTAAGTGTTTTACTAACAGCAGCTGGTGTCAATTTTATTATCGCTGCACCTATGGGTGACGATGTCATGCTGAATTATCAGTCAATGAGCTTCCATGATGTCGCTACATTACTTCAAACGTTTGGTAAAAAACCAGCACCTGCATATCTAGAGTGGTTAGAAAAAATGGGCATTTATGAAAATGGTCGTCTATCTGCGAGAGCTGGCGATTTATCTATATTTGAAAGGTAGGTGAGTCCATTGAATGAACAACTAGTATCGATGATTACACAGCTCGTTATGGAAAAGATGGGCACTAATGCGTCAGACAAATCTTCTGTTGACACAACTGTGCCAACAGAAGACCAAAAGGAAACACTTATTAAGTTTCACGATACGGTAGCTAATGCTAATTATGCTGATGAAGTAGCAAATCCGAGCACAATAGAACAATCGAATGAACCATTAATTAAGCTTTATCATACTGAATCAAGTAATCATGAACAATCATATTACAGCGCAAGTAATGATGAATCGACTTACACTTCAGTACCTATCAAAGCCTTTAAATTTGAAGAGGATGAAGTGTCTGAAAGTGTACAAGCTGCTAAAAAGCATACACCAGCAAGAATAGGTGTTGGGAGAGCCGGGACAAGACCAAAAACAAAAACTTGGCTAAAGTTCCGACTCGATCATGCAGCGGCAGTAGATGCAGTTTATGGAGAAGTGACTGAAGGGCTACTACAAAAGCTCGATGTCTTTCAAGTAACATCAAGAGTGATAGATAAGGAAGAATACATTACTAGACCGGATTTAGGTCGTCGTTTATCAGATGAAGCAAAGACACTTATTCAATCGAAGTGTAAAAAAAATCCAAAGGTACAAATCATTATTTCTAACGGATTAAGTGCAAGTGCGATTGAAGAAAATGTGCAAGATGTTTTCTTAGCGTTACAGCAAAGCCTTCGTAATTTAAATATTGAAATAGGAACTACTTTCTATATTGATAAAGGGCGTGTTGCTCTTATGGATGAAATTGGCGAACTTTTACAAGCAGAAGTGATCGTTTATTTAATCGGTGAGCGTCCTGGACTTGTATCGGCTGAGTCAATGAGTGCCTATATATGCTATCAACCTAGAATGGGCACAGTAGAAGCTGATCGAATGGTCGTTTCGAACATTCATAAAGGTGGTATCCCGCCATTAGAGGCAGGTGCTTATTTAGGAACAGTCGTTCAAAAAATATTGCATTACAAGGCAAGTGGAGTAGGTCTTGTGGCAAAAGAAGGTTAGGGGGCCAAACAATGAATCCTCAAAAAATTATGGCAGAAATTTTGGCAATGCAAATCATTCCAAGAGTGAATAGTGAATTAGCGGAGCAATTAGATTTAAAGCCATATCACAATAGCATTGGACTCGTAACTCTAACAATAGATGATGTTGGATATGTAGCGTTGGACGAAGCTACGAAAAAAGCAGATGTTGATGTTGTTTATGCAAAAAGCTTCTATGCTGGAGCGGCACATGCATCTGGGCCATTATCTGGTGAGGTCATTGGCATCATTGCGGGTAGCTCGCCTGATGAAATTCGCAGTGGTTTCGATGCGATTCAGCAGAAAATCCACTTTGATACGTATTTTGAAGCCATTCTTCAAAATGAAAACCACGCTCTTTTTGCACATACTGTAGCAAGCTGTGGTACGTATCTGGCTGAGCTAGCAAACGTTAAGGTTGGAACAGCTCTTGCTTATTTAATAGCACCGCCACTTGAAGCTATCGTTGGTTTAGATGCTGCATTAAAGGCGGCAGATGTAGAGCTAAAGGTTTTCTTTGGTCCACCATCTGAAACCAATTTCGGTGGCGGTTTAGTAAGTGGTAGCCAATCTTCCTGCCAAGCTGCTGCCGATGCTTTTAGAGAAGCTATTGAGAATTTAGCAAGAAATCCAGTTGTTTAGAAAGGAGGGGCTTTATGGCCACACTAGATAAAGATTTATTAGCAATTCAAGAAATGAGAGACGCCGTGAGACGTGCCAATATTGCACAGGCTGCTTACATGCAGTATTCACAGCAGCAAGTAGATAATATCGTCAAGGCTGTTGCGGATGCCGCATTTAAAGAGGCAGAACGTTTGGCAAATATGGCCGTTCAGGAAACAGGGATGGGCATACCTAATCATAAAAAAATGAAAAATGAGGTAGCCTCTAGAGATGTCTATGAAGATATTAAAGATTTGAAGACTGTTGGTGTCGTTGGTGTCGATCGAATGAAGAAAGTGACAGAGATTGCTAGTCCGTTTGGAGTAATAGCGGGCATTGTACCAACGACAAATCCAACATCAACAGCAATCTTTAAAACACTTATCTCATTGAAAACTAGAAATGGTCTCGTGTTAAGCCCACACCCATATGCGGTTGATTGTACAAAGGAAGCTTTAGAGATTTGTAGAGTAGCTGCAGAAAAAGCAGGAGCACCAGAAGGATTGCTACACTGTTTAACAATGTCTTCTATGGAAGCTACACAGCAATTAATGAAGCACCCAGATATTCACTTAATTTTGGCTACTGGTGGCGGTGCGCTAGTAAAAGCTGCCTATAGTTCAGGCAAACCTGCTTATGGCGTAGGACCAGGAAATGTTCCAGCTTACATTGAAAAATCGGCGAATATCTCCAAATCTGTTCGTCAGCTTGTACAAAGTAAGTCTTTTGATAACGGCACGATTTGTGCGACAGAGCAATCAATTATCGTAGATAAAGTCATTGCAGAGCAAGTTTTAACAGAGTTAAAGAAAAACAATGCGTATATTTTGAGTGATGAAGAGAAGGTGAAGATGGAGAAGTTGATCTCTCCTGTTCCTGGGAAAGTAAATCCTCAAATTGTAGGTAAATCAGCAGCTTGCTTAGCAGATTCTATCGGTATTACCGTGCCAGAAGACACAAAAGTACTTGTCGGTATGGAAACAATGATTGGCAAGAACATTCCTTTTTCACTTGAAAAACTATCACCGATATTTGCGCTATATACAGTCGAGGACAGTACAGAGGCAAAACAGGTGATGATTGATTTACTAAACATTGGTGGACGCGGACATACATGCTCGATTCATACAGAGAATACAGCTTTAGCTGAGCAGTTTTCAGTCGATTTACCAGTGTCCCGAATTGTTGTCAATACATTATCATCTATTGGCGCTGTTGGCGGAACTACTGGATTGGCACCATCCTTTACATTAGGGTGTGGTACGTTTGGAGGCAATATTACGTCCGATAACATTACAGCGAGACATTTATTGAATATTAAACGTATGGCATATGGCATTAAAGATGTAGAAGTGCCAAAACCAGAATTCTTAGTACAACCAGTAGTAGAGAATATCAAGGCACAAGATCCATCTTTGGATACAGCAGTAGTTCAACAAATTGTTGATCAAGTATTAAAACAAATAACATTACAAAATAAATAATTTGGAGGAATGACAAATGAGTACAGCATTAGGAATGGTAGAAACAAAAGGATTAGTAGGAGCAATTGAAGCAGCGGATGCAATGGTGAAAGCTGCTAGCGTTAATTTAGTAGGTAAAGTACATGTTGGTGGCGGTATTGTCACTGTATTAGTTCGTGGTGATGTAGGCGCAGTAAAAGCAGCTACTGATGCAGGAGCAGCAGCGGCCCAACGCGTTGGAGAGCTTCTATCTGTTCATGTAATCCCACGCCCACACCATGAATTAGAATTAATTTTACCAAAAGCAGAAGCTTAATTTTACTTCAGTCCGGACAAAGGCGACGGGAAGAAGAGTCGAAGCGACGGAATGAAGGTTCGAGGCGACGGAAGTAAAAGCCGGAGCGACGGAAAGAAGAGCCGGAGTGACGGAAAGAATCATCGAAGCGACGGAAAGAAGTCAAGGTGACGGAAGGAAGAGCCGAAGCGACGGAAAGAATCCCCGAACCGACGGAAAGAACATCATAAACGGAAGGGCAGGATGTTACACATTGCGCTTCATCCTGCTTCATTTCCTATAAAAATATAGCTAGAAAGATATAGAGGTGGCTAACTTGAATACAGCGACAAAAACATTTCCTGTGGCCATTTCAGCTCGTCATATACATGTAAGTGAAGAGGATTTACAGGCACTTTTTGGCCCGAATGCGACGCTAACGAAGGATTTTGATCTTTCGCAACCAGGACAGTTTGCAGCTAAAGAGCGTGTCTCTATTGAGGGACCAAAAGGTGTTCTTCACAATGTACGTGTACTAGGTCCAGTAAGAGCGGCAACACAGGTGGAAATTAGTCGAACAGATGCAATGAAATTAGGATTAACCCCTCCTTTGAGACAATCGGGTGATATCGAAAGTTCAGCTGGCATCAAATTAATCAATCAAGAACAAGAACAAGAAATAATCATTAAGCAGGGGGTCATTATTGCGCAGGCACATATTCATATGACAGAGGAAGATGCATTAGCATTGGACGTACAAAATAATGAATTAGTATCTGTTGAAGTTGATAGTGAGAGACCTGTGACATTTCGTGGGGTTGTAGTTCGTGTATCAAACGATTTTAGTCTAGAGATGCATATTGATACAGATGAAGCGAATGCGGGCTTTATTGAACAGCAAACACAAGGAAGAATAATCAGATCATCATAAGGAGGAGGTTAGATGCAGGAAAATTTAATCCAAAAAATTGTTGAAGAAGTATTGCAACAAGTTTTAAAAAATCAGCCTTCCTCTCAACATGACGGTAAAATCCCTGTAGGTGTATCAGCACGACATGTTCATCTGGCTCAAGCGGAAGTGGAGCAGCTTTTTGGTGAGAATTATCAATTAACACCGAAGTTTGAGCTTTCACAGCCAGGACAGTTTGCTGCTGAGGAAACAGTTGTTATTGCTGGTCCAAAGGGTTCCATTGAGCGGGTACGTATTTTAGGTCCAGCCCGTTCATTATCTCAAGTGGAAATTAGCTGGACAGACGCGATGAAATTAGGAGCTAAGCCCCCTTTAAGGGTATCAGGCGATATAAAAGGCTCTAGCCCCGTTACACTTATTGGTCCAAAGGGTAGTGTCGTGCTACATGAGGGACTCATTATTGCACAAGCACATATTCATATGTCACCAGCTGACAGTGCTCGGTTCCAAGTAGTGGACGGACAATCGGTACAAATTAAAGTAGAAGGTATAAGACCGATTATTTTATCAAATGTAATGATTCGCGTTTCAGAGCGTTATCGATTGGAGATGCACATCGATACAGATGAGGCAAATGCCGGGTTAATCCAACAAGGTGCATTTGCGGAAATTGTCAATGCTCAAGCTAAGGAACAAATAAATGTCAAAGAACTTCCGCCAGTCGTAAGTCAGGCTGAAAAACCAGAAAGCTATCAATTTGATAAGAAGTTACTTTCGCAAGTAGAAGTACTTGAAATAGAGGCGCAGGAAATTGTTGTTCCTAAAAAGACAATTGTCACAGCATTGGCTTATGACAAAATACGAGAGTTGAATAAGACGTTAACAATTCGCTCTGAGTAATTATAGTCCATGCGGGATAAAGAGGTGAAGTTCATGCAGATGGGAAGAGTGATAGGTAGTGTATGGGCAACACGTAAAGAAGAAGGGTTGAATGGCTTAAAATTATTAATTATTCAACCAATCGATTCCAATCAACAGCCGATTCGTACAGAAATTGTAGCAGCTGACCGTATCGGGGCAGGAATCGGAGATGATGTGCTCATTACAAGTGGTGGATCATCCCGATATATTATGAAAGAAAATCCGTTGCCTATCGATGCGGTCGTTATAGGTATTATTGATTCTACTGAAGTTATGCGAGGTGAGAATAATGAGTAGCGCAATTGGAATGATTGAGACAAAGGGATTAGTTGGTTCATATGAGGCGGCCGATGCAATGATAAAGTCTTCAGATGTAACCATAGTGAAACAGGAATTTGTTGATGGTGGCATCGTTACTGTAGTTGTCAAAGGTGATGTTGGTTCAGTTCAAGCAGCTGTAGAGGCTGGTAAAGAGGCGGCTATGCGCGTTGGAGAACTATTAGGTGCTCACGTAATTCCGAGACCAGATGAAGATGTTTTTCAAATGATTAAAGGACCAGAAGTACCAAAGAAAAAGCCAGCATCAGCTTCAACATCAACGCGTGCTAAAAAAACGACAGAAACAGCAGCTACAGAAAATCGAGGTGAGGCATAATGACATTTCGAAAAAGTAAAATCGCTGTAATTGGAGCTGGTCATACAGGTGCAACTTTAAGCTTGTTTTTGGCACAAAAAGAGCTAGGCGATGTTGTGCTGTTAGATATTCCAGAAGCAGAAAATCCAACAAAGGGAAAGGCGCTGGATTTATTACAAACAGGACCAATCGAAAAGTTTAATGTTTCTATTAAAGGAACGAGCAATTATGAGGATATAGCTGGAGCAAGTATTGTCATTATTACAGCTGGTATTCCCCGTAAACCAGGCATGAGCCGAGATGACTTAGTGACGACAAATGCAAAAATTATTCAACAAGTTTCTAGACAAATAAAACACTATGCTCCGAACAGCATAGTCCTTATATTAAGCAATCCAGTTGATGCCATGACCTATGTTTGCTATAAGGAAACAGGATTTCCTAAAAATCGTGTCATTGGTCAATCAGGTGTGTTAGATACCGCACGTTTCAATACATTTGTAGCACAAGAGCTGCAAATTGCACCGGAGGATGTGTCAGGATTCGTCTTAGGTGGACATGGTGACGAAATGGTCCCTTTAATTCGATATTCCTATGCTGGAGGTATCCCATTAGAAAAACTGATTCCTCAAGACAGACTACAGCAAATCGTAGAACGTACACGTAAAGGTGGCGGAGAAATTGTTGGTTTGTTAGGCAATGGTAGTGCTTATTATGCGCCAGCTGCTGCATGTGCACAGATGGTCGAAATCATCATGAAAGATCAACGTAAAATAATTCCTTCTATCGCCCTTTTAGAAGGAGAGTACGGTTACCACGAATTATTTTTAGGGGTGCCGACAATATTAGGTGGCAATGGCATTGAATCGGTCATTGAATTGCACCTTACAAATGAAGAACAAACGGCGCTCCATCAATCGGCAGAAGCTGTCAAACAAGTATTAACAATTTGTCAAAACATAGGGTAATCAGACTCTATACAACAATAAGATATGTAGGATCCCCAACTATATATTTGTTGTTATAACATTTAGCTCTTGAAAATGTTTGATTGGAAACCGAACATTGCACTTGAAAGCTAGTTAAAATTCCCCCGAATTTATATAGAATAAGAAGCTCTCTTTGATCGTGAAAACGATGAGGAGAGCTTCTTTAGTTTACTCATATTAAATATTTCTTGGGCATACGGACAAGAAACTACGAGTTGAGCCCATAGAAACAGAAGAGAGGGATAGAGCATCATAAAGGGAGGCGTTGTCGCTGGAACGTTTGAAGAAGAAGCGTCACAAAGCTACACTCCAACTTTTGTATCTATTTAGAAACATTATTATCCTTCCTTTTTTGTAAATATGGGAATAATGATAGTAATCCTAGAATAGCTAAACAAACGCCAATCCACAGTGGTGATATATAGCCATATCCTTTACTAATACCTAGGCCGCCTAATGATGAACCAATAACAATACCAAGCGTAATAAAAGAACTATGAATGGTATTTATCATAGTGCCATTATTAGCTGTTTTCATCACTCTCGCCACCATAGCTGGATTCATTGCTACACCAGTGAAGCCAATAAAAATAGTAGTAATAACTGCAATATATTTATTTTCAGCGCCTAAAGCAAATAAAGACAATGCTACGATTAAAATAATCAATCCACTCAAAAGTGTTTCCATTGTATATTTATCAGCAAACTTGCCAATCACTATATTCCCAATGACTGTTGCACTACCATAGAGAGCAAGTAAATAGGGAATACTTGCGCTTGAAAAGCCTGTGATATTTGTAAAGATAGGCGTGAAATAACTAAATGCTGCAAACGTACCACCTATAATAAACATACTTGTTATGTACGCTGCCCAAAGATGAATATTTTTAAAGCGCATGAGCTCGTCTTTCCAGTTTAATAGTTCTTTGTTTGGCGATGATGGTAGTAACAATTGAATCATAATCCCGGAAACTAGTACGAGAATAGAAACAAACCAAAAACTCGTACGCCAGCCAAAATTTTGCGAGATAACTGTTGTTATAGGTAAGCCTAGGACTGTTGCGATCATTAAACCTGCAAGAACAATAGATGCAACTTTTCCCCTTGAATTAGGAGGAACCAATGTTGCAGAAAAGGATATGGCAACACCAAATGCTGAAGATGAAGCAATACCGGTAATAATGCGTGAAACCATCATAATATCATAGTTCCAAGCAATGCCTCCAAGTGTTTGACCAATTAAAAATACAAACATTAAAAATAATAATGCTTGTTTACTACGTATTCTTAAGAGAATTGCCGTTAAAATGGGACCTCCTATCACCATTGCTCCAGCATAAGCTGTAATTAAATACCCGATTGAAGATACAGAAACCTGAAATGCATGAGCAAGCTCGTTCATCATACCTGCAACCATAAATTCAGATGTAGTCATACAAAAAATCGCTAAAGCTAGTAAATAAATAATCGATGGCATAAAAACACTCCTTATTTTATTATTGTAACGTTCGGTACAAAAATTATGCTAAAAAAGAGCGCACTAAGCGCCAAAAATAGATGCCAATGTTCCGTTCATAATTTGCTCAGACAACATCCGATTTTGCATCGAAACATTCAGAACACGAAACCCGTAATAACTGCTTAAAAATAGACTAGTTAATTCCTCAGCTGTTTGCTTTTTTGAAATTTCGCCAGTTTGCAATCCTTCCTCCATTACTTTTTCAATAGCTTGTTTAAGAAGCTCGACATGTCGTGAGAAAATTTCTTGAACTGCTGAATCGTTTTGAGCTCGTTCCACGCCGGCATTGATTAATAAACATCCTTTTTGATCACTGTTCTCAAAGTCTTCTTTCAATGCCCATTGAAAAAAATTACTTAATCGTTCTTTAACTGGGATTGGAGCATCTAGCAATTTCATTTGTTCCCTAATCCCAGTTTCATGATAGCGTTCTAATACTTGTTGATACAGTTCGTGTTTACTACCAAAAGTATTGTATAAGCTCCCTTTCCCAAGTCCAGTATCATTGCATAAATCCTGTGTAGAACAACCCTCATACCCTCTTACCCAAAAAGTTTTCATGGCGACATCTACAATTGAGGAATAATCAAACTCTCGGGGTCTGCCTCGTTTATTCAAATTTATCCACCTCTCATTTATATGAATAGAATATCCTTTTTGTACTAATCGGTCAATAAAAATTTTCAGTCAAGGAAAGTAAAAGATAAAGGGAATAAAGCATAAGTCTTGATTGACTTTGCCCTAAGGGGAAGGTGTATAACAGAATAGAGGAAAGAAATAGTAAATGTTTAGTTGAGTTGGGAGGTGCTATTTTGCTATCAATAGGAGAATTCTCAAAAATATGTGGTGTCTCCACAAAAACACTTCGATATTACGATGAGATTGGATTAATTAACCCAGATGAGATTAATGCTGAAAGCGGTTATAGGTATTATTCCATCGAACAACTAAAAAGGATGCTCTATATCAATCGATTAAAGTCCTATCATTTTTCTCTTGAAGAAATTAAAACTATGCTGGAATTAGAAGAGGACCAATCCGAAGAAATGCTTTGTTCAGCGCTTAACCATAAGAGAAATGAAATTCAAGAAAAACTAAAGGCTTTTGAATATCTTGTAAAACAACTAAGTCATGATATTTTAAACTTAGAAAAAGGGGTACCAATCATGTCGTACCTTGACGATATCGAAGTACAACTAGTTGAAACAAATCCCGTGAATATCCTTTATAAGCGACTAATAATGAGTAGTGATGACTATGCATCGGGATATGGACATTATTTTAGCCTGCTATATGAAAAGATTGCGAAGGAGAAGCTCACTTTACTTGATAAGCCAATGACGATTTACCATAGCCCAGAATTTAATCCTGCTGGCAATGATACTGAGTTCGCCATTCCAATAGTTGAGTCTATTAAAGGAACGAGAGATTTGCCTGGTAGCCTATGTGCTAAATCCGTTTTAAAGGGGGCTTATCCAGAATTAACAGCTGTCTATGCTAATTTGATGAAGTGGATTGAAAACGAGGGTTATGAACTGATATCGCCACCATATGAAATATATGTAACAGATCCACATCAAGCAAACGCCCCTGAGGATTATGTTACTGAGGTATATTTTCCTGTAAAGAAAAAATGACTAAACTACAATTTGGAGGTTCCTATGCAAACAACAATAAATTGGCACACGGTAAAGCCAGAAAGCATATATATGAACAATGAAAAGCTTTCCAAGTTAGAGCAGACGATAAAAAGTGATTATAACAATATAAATGGCATTGTTATAATTAGAAATGGTCATTTAGCCTATGAAAAATATTTTAATGGCAAAGGTCCTGATGATTGTCACCATGTGGCATCTGTAACCAAAAGTGTACTATCTGCACTTATAGGCATCGCTATCGATAAAGGATATATTAAAAGCGTTGAAGAAAAAGTGCTAGATTTTTTCCCTAAATATATTTCTGATGCTGATAAGCAGAAACAACAGATTACTATACGACATCTTCTCACGATGACAGTACCATATCCATATGAGGATTGGCAGGAGCCGCTAGATGTTCTATGTCAACAGCAGGATTGGATAAAATATACACTTGATATAATGGGAAAAAGTGGGGATTTAGGCGCTTTTAAATATTCGACAGCTGGAGCACATTTATTGTCAGCTATTCTTACTCAAAGTACAGGCAAGAGTGCACGAGCGTTCGCCAATGAACATTTGTTTGCACCGCTTGGCATGAAAGAAATTCCCGACTATCAAATGAACGTCTATGGGTTTGATGATTTATTCGGGAAAAACGTCAAGGGGTGGGTTCATGATCCAAACGGTCATTCGACAGGCGGATGGGGACTAACATTAACTACCCGTGATATGGCACGATTTGGCTACCTCTATATAAACAATGGCGTGTGGAATAATAATAGAGTCCTCTCAGAGGCATGGATTCGTGAATCAACGGAGATGAACCAAAACAATTACGGGTATTTATGGTGGCTACGACAAGAAGATGAACTTTCTACATATTCAGCACTAGGGGATGGAGGCAATATGATTTGTTGTATACCGAAAATGAATATGGTTGTGGCAATTAGTTCAGAATTCATTATGAATCCACGAGATAGATGGCCATTAATGAAAGAGTATATAATCCCAGCAGTAATATAAATTTTATGTTTTACAGAAAAGAAGATATATGATTTATCCAAATAACAACTTCTTATATCCAATCATACAATTAAGTTTATCCTCTCTGAGTAGAATGAAAAGGTGCTAAAGTCATTTACATTCCTATCTGGAGAGGTTTTTTTATTGAATTACCAATTTAGTCGTTTCTTAGGTACTTCTTTGACACTAAGAATTTATATAAAAGAGAGGGAAAGAAAAATGAGTAGCTACTTGGTTGTCCTTTTAGTCATTATTCTTATTATGTTAAGGGAGAAAAAAGTTAGACCAACTCGATTGTGGATAATACCGATTTTGTTAATTTGGATAACAAGTACTTCTATTTTAAGTTCAGATAATTTAACGCCGAAAAACTTTATCTTGTATTTCATTTGTTTAACAATTGGCATAGGGATCGGGATTTGGAGGGGAAAATTAGAAAAAGTTCGTGTTAATCATGAAAGAGGAATCGTAACTACACAAAGTACTTTAGCTGGAGTTATTTTATTTCTTGGCATTCTTCTTTTGCGTGTGCTTGCAGAAAATTGGGGGAAAGAGCATGCTGTCATAGCGTTAACGAATGCTCTTATGTTTATACCGCTAGGGAGTGTATGTGCTCGTCGATATATTATTTATAAAAGTTATAAACAACTTACGGGATGAAAAATTATGAACCATAATATTTAATTGAGAAGGGTTATTTTAATCCTTTGATAGTATTCTATCGAATCGAGAACACATTCTGCTTATTACGGATAGCTTTTATATAAAAGGAACAAAAAATATGTAAGAACAAAGCTTTCAGATGAAAAAATGGGTGCTATTTATCGATAATGAAAAATTGATGAAGAGCCAATTTGGGGATTCTAGAAGGCTAATTTGCGTTTTACTCGATTTTATGTCCGTGAAAAATCGAAGGTAGAAAACAAAATGGGGTTTGCGTTAATGGTAGTAAATTTTCGGAAATACAAGGTCATTAACAGAGAAATAGAATAGAGAAAATGAAATAGCTCAAAGAATCCAAGAAAAAAGAGAACTCGAATGAAATCGATTTCTCTTTTTTCTGGATGTCAGCTAGTTTTGTCCCAGCCTCTTTCCATAAGTATTTTACTAATTACTTTGCCCAGCAGATACATACCCGCTTAAATATGCAGCACCACCGCTCGTATATTCTGCAGCAGCATAATAATTCCCATTTTGATTATTATTAGTAGTATAAAATTCATCTCCAGGACTCATTGCAGAAGATGCAATAACAGAATCAAATCCCCATGAATCTTTTTTAGACATAGCTTTAAAACTTGCAGAACCGCTATAATTTTGAGCTGCTGTCGCTAGTTTCCCATTAACTGAAACTGTTGAACCAACAGGATTAATATTTTTTGAAGAGATTTGGGCTATAGAACTACCAGCTGCTTGTGCAATATTTGTTCCTATGAAACCAATAATAGCTAAGGAACATACAACTTTTCCTACTTTTTTTAACATAATAACTCACCTCCTGAATAATAATTTAACATACAGATTATTATTTTGCAAATATTTTCCTCTTTATCTATTATATTGTTAATTTGACAATATGTGATATATAAATTATATTTTAAAAATATATATATATAGTGAAGGTGGATAAATTATGAAGGTTTTATATTCTTTAAAATTTCAGTTAAGACAATTATGCCTAAGTTATTTCATTCCAATTGCTTATATTGGACTTATCATTTATGCGTTTCTAGGTTTCTATATATATTCCTTAGAAGGAAGTCCTGGCAATGCCTTAACATCATCAAGTACTGTAGTCCAAATAGGAGCGATTGCCTATCTCCTATTTGGAGTTTATAACGTACGATTAAGCGATAAATACGATCTTAAACAATTATTTAGTTCAATTAAAAATGGATATATTATCCATCGATTAGGGTCGCTAATTGTAGGGATTACCTCCATTTTTATTTTTGTGATTTTTACATTTAGCTTTTATTTATTCGTAATGTGGAAATATATATCTAGTAATCCATCATTCATCTTAGATGCATTTCTATATATTTCCTTATACTATGGACTAGCCTTTTTAGTTTGTTATTTAAGCGGTTTTATGTTATCAACCTGGATAAGAGGAAAATTTGTATTTCCTCTCATATTACTTATTTATGTAACGATAACACCACTTAATTTTATGTTCTTAAAAAAAAGCAACAATTCGTTTTTTTCATGGGATAAGTTTCTGAATGTTGGAGAGCCAAATCCAACAATGGCCTTTCATCCACTATATGGACTATCCATTTCACATGACCACCTGGCAAAACAATTACTATTTATATGCATTCCTATACTATTTTTGTTTTTATATAACGTAATGCATGGTTTCCTACAGAAAAATAAATATGTCATCGTAACTTTTTGTTTATTATTGATATTCACTATATCCTGCCTTTTTTCTAATTTAAATGGAGGGCAAATTCTCTTAGATAATGATACGGAGTTACATAACTATTATAAAAATTACGATATTACGCACAGTTGGGAACAGCAGCCCTATAAAATCAATGAAATGAATATATCGCTAAATACTAAAAAGAATTTATCTGCTGAAGTTTGGTTTTCATTTATTTATGAAGGACAACAAGCTACTAATGAACTCATTTTCAGTCTATTTCATGAATTAAAAGTAAAAGAAGTACTAATAGATAAAAAGCAGGTGAATTTCAATCAAAACGGAGATCAATTAAAAATTATATTAAATGGATCTATTGAACGAAATGATATGCTAAATATTTCATTAAAATATGAGGGTTTAAAAACTAATTTTTATTTTGCTAATCAACAGGCTGTGTATTTGCCGAGTTACTTTAATTGGTTACCTAGTATCTATGATAAACCTTCTTTTATAGTCTTAAACGAATCTAATTTATTACAACGTGTCAATCATCAGCTTACTCAAAATGTAGCATATAACATAGCCTTTAAGCATCGAGAGAAAGAAGTATATAGTAATTTACCAAAAACAGAAAAAGACGAATGGACTGGTGAAAGCTTCAGTGGTGTTACTTTAGCATCTGGACTTTTAGACGTTTATACAAAAAATGACACTCAATGGGTAATTCCTTTCACATGGAAAGGTATAGTGGATGATTTTCCTACTATAGAAGCTGATGTACAAAAATTAACAAGCATTATCAACAATTCCCGATTATTACCGACAGAGGTTTCTGTTCCTAGTAAAATATTCTTTCTACCTAATCTAAATACAGTTGATAGAAATGAATTTCAAGGCACTTGGTATAGTCAAGATCATTTAATTTTAGGCACGCACGTAACAGTAGAGCATCCAGAAGAATATTTTACAACTTTTAAAAACAATTTTTTCGTTAATATAATCAATAGCTTTTTCATTAATAACGCTTCTCTTGGGGAAATTACAGATTATCAGTTTGCAATTTTATATCGAGCATTTATAACAGATATCCTACTGGAACAAATTAATATCCCTTCAGCTGAATTTCAGCAATTGTTGGAATCTGGTCAATTAAAATCTGATAATCATACATTAGATGAACTGATAAGCCAATTAAATAGCTTTAAAAAAAGTCCAGTATCAAAGGATTTAAACAGTTCATTTTATAAAGAGTGGGCTAAACTGCTTTACACGAATAACCCATGGGAAAGCTTAAAAAATTTATTAGAAAAGGTAGAGGGTTCAAATTGAAGATAATTCATGTAAATAATATACAGAAACGTTTTAACAAAGAGTTGGTCTTGAACGACATAAACATCGATATAAAAGGCTCATTCGGTCTTCTTGGACCAAATGGTGCAGGCAAAACGACATTGATTCGAATACTTTGCTCGATTATACAACCAAACAGTGGAGAAATTTACGCTGATAATCAGTTGAATTGGAAAGATAGTAATGCTGTCAAGTCTAATGTTGGATATCTTCCACAAACATTTAGTTTTTTTAAGAATGCCTCTGTTTATCGTGTTTTAGAATATATTGCGAAATTAAAGGGGATTTGTAAGAGTGAGCTCACGAATGAAATTACAAAGGTTTTAGAAGAAACCAATTTAATTCCTCAAAAAGATAAAAAAGTAAAGCAACTATCTGGAGGTATGTTAAGAAGACTGGGGATTGCTCAAGCTTTATTGGGTAATCCTAAATTACTAATTGTTGATGAGCCTACTGTAGGACTAGATATTGAAGAACGTGTCCGATTTAGACAGCTTTTAAGAAAACTAGGTAAAGACCGAATTGTTCTTATTTCTTCTCATATAGTAGAAGATATTGAAACTACATGTGATCACATATGTATCTTAAAAGAGGGAAAGGTTGTTGTGACAGGCGAATTAAATGAATTGTTAGCTTCTATTGATGGAAAAATTAAAGAGACCTTTTTATCTACTGAACAGTTGAATACTCTTTCAAATGAAATTATTTCAATTAAAGAACTTGGAAGCGAGTATAAAGTACGGTACTTACTCTCAAGCAATTCTAATTTATTTCAGGGGACACCTGTGAGTCCGACTTTAGAAGACTTTTATGTATATAACATGAACCATGGTGATATACAATGAGGGATTTGAACAAACTGAACATTCGCTTCGAAATACACAATATGGGCCTTTCCTTTTTTATTCCTATATTTGTTACTCTGATTACTTCTATCTATGTTTGCACCACTATTCATGATGAGGGATGGGAATATAACGCTGCTTTAGCATTAGAATTTTTAGTCTGCCCGTTTGCAGCGTGGTGGGTTAGTTATTTATATTATGATACATTTGAAGATAACAATGAAGAGCTTTTAATTTCACTTCCTATTTCAACCAAATACTTTGGTATTTTCCGTTCAGCTGTATTTTTTTTGTTTTTTTTACTATTGCTTGCTGTCCAACTTTTTGTACTAGATATTATCTCTGAAATACCATTAAATATCCTTTTTCTATTGTTCAGGTTTGCTTCACAGGGATTTGTCTACGCGGGTCTCGCGTTTGTTTTAATGATGTTATTTAAAAATATTATGGTTCCTATACTAACCATCGTAGTTTTCCTATCCCTTACTTTCTTTACGGGTGGGATGCCTTTTGTTTTAACTTTTAGTCCACTTACTCAAATAAATGAAGAGGTGTTTACAATATTATGTACTAATTTAATAGTAGGTTTTATTTTTTTTGTCTTAGGACATGTACTATTGAAGTATAGAATGCGAAATATAAATTCATAGAATTCCTATCTATAAAAATACTATAAAGTCCATAATATACAAAATTTTCGAAAATATGATAAACTAGTAGCGTGAAAAGGAGGATGTTAGCATGACTGTTCAACAATTTACTGATTATGTAAAAAAAATGCAGCACTACGGAGAAGCATTAAGTGTGATTTATTGGGACATGCGCACAGGTGCACCTAAAAAGGGGTTAGCTCAGCGTTCAGAGGTAGTTGGAACATTATCTGCCTCCTTATTTGACATGCAAACTAGTGAAGAGTTAGGGCAATTACTAACAGATCTAGAGGGGCAAAAGGCAGATCTCGATTATGTTACGCTGCGTGTAGTAGAGGAAGTACGTAAAGAGTATGATCAAAATAAAAAAATTCCGGCTGATGAATATAAGAAATTCGTCATTCTACAATCTAAAGCGGAAACAGCATGGGAAGAAGCAAAGGAAGCTAATAATTTTGCTTTATTCCTACCTTATTTAGAGGAAATTATAAGCTGGCAGAAGAAATTCATTCAATATTGGGGTATTAAAAACGGTTCTCCGTACAATACATTACTAGATTTATATGAACCTGATATGACGACTGATGTTTTAGATCAAGTTTTTGGTGAATTACGTGAAACAATCGTTTCTCTTGTGCAAAAAACTGGAGCATCACCAAATAAACCAGATACAAGCATATTATTTAAGCATTTCCCACGTGAATCTCAGCGTGCATTATCATTAGAAATATTAGCACAACTTGGCTATGATTTTGATGCAGGTCGCTTAGACGAGAGTGTCCATCCATTTATGATTGGCTTAAATCATGGAGATAATCGTATTACAACGAAATATGATGAAAATGATTTCCGCTCAGCAATTTTTGGAACAATCCATGAGTGTGGGCATGCCATGTATGAACAAAATATCGATGCGAAGCTTGATGGTTTACCGTTAGCAACGGGTACGTCGATGGGAATACATGAATCTCAATCTTTATTTTATGAAAATTTTGTTGGTAGAAACGAAAAGTTCTGGGAGCATAACTACGAACGACTGCAAAAATATTCACCTGCCCAATTTGGTGATGTAGCATTAGCTGATTTCCTGCAAGCGATTAATATGGTGGAACCTTCGTTTATTCGCATTGAAGCAGATGAGTTAACATATCCACTACATATTATGATACGCTATGAAATTGAACGTGACCTATTCAATGGCGATCTTCAAGCGAAGGATCTTCCACAAGTATGGAATGATAAATACGAGGAATATTTAGGCATTCGTCCTGAGACAGATGCAAAAGGGGTACTACAAGATATGCACTGGTCAGGGGGCATGTTTGGTTATTTCCCATCTTATGCTTTAGGAATGATTTACGCTGCACAATGGAAGCATGCAATGGATAAAGATATTCCAAACTTTGATGAGCTGTTAGAAAAGGGTGAGCTCTTGCCAATTCGAGAGTGGTTAACAGACAAAGTCCATCAATACGGTGCACTGAAGAAGCCGTTCGAATTGCTCCATGAGGCGACAGGAGAAGGCTTAAACGCTAAATATTTAGCAAATTATTTACAAGAAAAATATACGAAGCTGTATCAGCTCTAAAGCCCAAAGCGATTTCTCGTAACAGAGAAATCGCTTTTCTAAAAGCAAAATGGTCAAGAAAATTACTATGAATGTTGTATCGCTTTCAATGAATGTGATTTTTGTTCCAGGCTACTCGCTTTCCCTCAGGCAAAATCCTGTTCCTTCAGTAGCGTTGCATAAATGTCGATATCATAAGTTGTAGTAGTTATCTGTGAATTATCACGTCTGGGCAATGGCTTTAACCGAAGGATCACCACGTAGGCAGTTTGTGTCCATTTAGTATTTCCATCCATATCAAGTTCGTCGTTCCGGTAATCGAATAAGCAAACGAGGGTGCATTTAATGATATTCCAGTCCTTAATTATAGGATGAATAGGGGTAATTCAATTTAATTTATAGTATAATGATTATTTCAATAATGCGATGGAAAAGAGGGAACGGATGCCTACTATACTGGTTGCTGACGACGACGCGAACATTCGCGAACTCGTCTGTTTATTTCTACGCAACGACGGATTCGCAACAGTCGAAGCCGCGGACGGCAAGGAAGCACTGGCCATCTACACATCAACGCATGTCGATCTTGTCGTGCTCGACATTATGATGCCGATTATGGATGGTTGGACGTTATGCAAGGAGCTCCGAAGGGCCAATCCTGATCTTCCGTTACTTATGCTGACTGCAAGGGGCGAAACATGGGAAAAAGTGAAAGGATTTGAACTTGGAGCGGATGATTATTTGACTAAACCATTCGATCCGTTGGAGTTGTCGGTTCGTGTTAAGGCACTATTGAAACGATTCCGAATTGGCTCCACGCAGAAAATCCAGTTCGGCAACGTCATCCTTGATCGACAGACCTATAAGGTGATGAGGGGGACGGAGTCGCTCACGTTACCGCTCAAGGAGTTCGAATTACTTTATAAGCTCGCCGGAACACCCGGGCAAGTCTATACGCGAGTGCAGTTGATCGATCAAATTTGGGGAATTGATTACGCTGGAGATGATCGAACGATAGACGTACATATTAAACGTTTGCGCGAACGATTCGCGACTACAGCCGATTTTCGTATCGAAACGGTACGTGGGCTTGGTTACCGCCTTGAGGTGCACGAATGATCAAATCTTTATATACACGCGTAGTCCTGATATTTCTAGTCTCCGTAATCGGGGGCACGATCATTGCTTTTTTTGTAGCAACTTGGGTATTTGAAGATAAATTAAACGAGAACCTGCAAATCCCCTTACTTAACTTTGGTCAGGACATCGCCCGGATTTATGAGACATTACCGTTAAGTGAAGCGAACACATTCGTAAGTGGAATGAATCAGCTCAAATCCTATCATATTCGAATTTATGAAGAAACGGGTCAGTTCCAGTCTTATGGAGCGCTTAACGGAGACAAACCTGCCACAGTGACGATGGAACAGGTGACAAAAGTACTGGGTGGGGAAATTGTTCAAGTCAATCCGAGTGGTGTTTCTACTGTTCTCTTAGGGATGCCGTTGACAACTGAAATGGGAACGAAAGCGATGTTTGTAGAACCGATCGCCCTCCCTTCCACCTCTTTTGTAATAAAGTGGATTTTGAACTTTTCAACCTATTCGTTGATAGCAGGAAGCCTATTGATTCTGGTTGCTGCCATGTTCCTAGTCAAACCAATCCAAAAGCTGACAAAAGCGACTAGACATATAGCAGGTGGAGATTTTAACGTTAAGCTGAATATTAAGCAAAAGGGTGAGCTAGGTACTTTAGCTCGCAGCTTCGAAGAAATGATGCACGATCTGCAGCAACTTGAGCAGATGCGTAGGGATTTCGTATCGAATGTGTCGCATGAAGTTCAGTCGCCGCTTACCTCGATATCCGGTTATGCTTTAGCGCTCAAGCAAGTAAACCTCGCAGATAACGAGCGGAGCCGTTATCTCGATATTATCATCGCTGAAGCAGATCGGATGTCCAAGATGAGCGATAGCCTGCTAAAGCTGAGTTTGCTTGAATCGCAGTCACAGCAACTGCGGCTGGTCACGTTCAGCCTTGATGAACAGATCAGACGAGTCATCGTCGCTATCCAGCCGCAATGGTCGGCTCGCAACATCCGTTTCGAGCTCAATTTGAACGCTGTTTACCTAATGGCTGATCATGATCAATTAAACCAGGTATGGACGAACATAATCGGCAATAGTATCAAATTTTCCAAAGATGGCGGAGTTATTAACATTAGCATCAAACAAGATATCAAAAATGTGACAGTCCGAGTATCCGACACTGGCATTGGTATTTCCTTAGAGGATCAGAAGCGTATATTCGAGCGGTTTTTTAAGGCTGATCGTTCCCATAGTCGTAAGTATGATGGCAGTGGTATGGGACTCGCCATCGTTAAACAGATCGTATCGCTTCATCAAGGCGACATTCGAGTGGAAAGCGAGCCTGGCCGAGGAACGACTGTCATTGTCACTTTGCCAATCACAACACCAACAGAGTAATTAGATTCATGTTGTACATTCGAATTATTTAACCGTCCTCGTATTTCCCATGTTACGGCGTCATATGCAAACTTTCTTGCATGTGACGCCGTAACTTTTTTTGTTTGTTCATATTCCGTTCATATTGTTGTCATAGGGAGTACATCTTCGTCCTATAAGCTATCCTTAATGGCCCATATAAGATGTCTAGTAAATAGCTAAGAAAAGGAGAAGATGAGAGTGAAACTAAAAGAAGAGGTAATGAAAATGAGGATGGGTAAACTACTTATCTTTATACTTAAAGCAATAGGAGTTATAGCTATTGCAATAGTACTTTTTCTAGTCATTGTTTTTATTGTTAATATTGTCTGTAACAAATCGGAGCAAAGAAAAATAGAATCTTATGGTCAGTCTGTAACAGTAGACGAAAAAAATATGAATGTGTTAATTCAAGGAGAAGGCGAAGAAACCATCGTGCTCCTACCTGGCTATGGAACATCTGCACCAGCACTTGATTTTAAGCTGCTCATCGATGAATTATCTCCATTTTACAAAGTTGTCGCGATGGAGCCTTTCGGATATGGATTAAGTGATGAAACCGATAAAGAACGAAGCACTGAGAATATTGTCAGTGAAATGCATGAAGCTTTACAGCAGCTTAATATTGACCATTTTACGCTAATGGGCCACTCCATTGCAGGTATTTACGGCCTTGATTATGTCAACAAATATCCAAACGAAGTGAGTGCATTTGTAGGCATTGATACTAGTGTTTCTACACAAGGCGGTATGGATGTCAAATTTCCATTAAAAACATTCGCGTTTCTCGAAAAATCAGGTCTTTTGAGATTAATCAAGAAAGTAGGTACAGACCCCTATGCTGAACTAATATTTGATGATCAAGCCAAAGAGCAAATGAAAATGATTTCAAATAAAAACTCGAATAATGCCACTACCTTGAATGAGATGGAACATATTTCTTCTAATTTTAAAAAGGCTCAAAATTTAACATTCCCTAAAGATCTTCCGCTTCTTTTATTTGTACAAGCAAATAATACGGACAGAGAAAATTGGGTATCACTGCATGAAGAGCAAGCTAAAGAGTCAATGCATGGAAAAGTAATAACATTGGATGGATCACATTATTTACACCATAGCAAATTCAAAGAAATCGCTGAAAACTTTAGAGAATTTATGAAAGAAGTAAATTGAGTGTGTACTGAGAAAGGTCCATCCACGATATTATCCCGCATTAACGGTCAGTAAGACGCCCACCTCAAGTGGAAAGATGAGAACGAGTTAACTAGGTGGGCGATCAACAAACGTAAAAGCCCGATTGATTCAACTAACAATCAATGGAGGATGAATAAAACCCCTACTGATTGGAGTTTCACTTTTTATTTATAAAAGCGAACCCATTCGAGATTCAAATTGCATACCGTAGCATTTTTTCTTGTTCATACTCCGTTCATATTGTTGTCATAGGGGGTACATCTTCGTTGTATAAGCTGTTCTTAACGGTTTGTGAAGGTAGTCGGAATACACTGATGTGGATAGAAGATACAAATAGAGAATGAAAGGGAGGGAAGGCACGAGTACAGGTAGAAAACGAGCTTCAATTGCCGCTTTACATCACTCGTGCAAAAATAATGAAAAAAGCGTTTAACATTATAGTTAAATTATTAGGAGTTTTAGCTTTAGCAATAGTACTTTTTCTAGCTATTGTTTTTATAGTGAATAAGGTTAGCAACAAATCGGAGCAAAGAAAAATAGAATCTTATGGTCAGTCTGTAACAGTAGACGAAAAAAATATGAATGTGTTAATTCAAGGAGAAGGCGAAGAAACCATCGTGCTCCTACCTGGCTATGGAACAGCGGCTCCAGCACTTGATTTTGAGCCGTTAGTGAAAGAGTTGTCTCCTTATTACAAGGTCGTAGTAATCGAGCCTTTTGGTTATGGACTAAGTGATGTAACGGAAAAGGAACGAACCCTGGAGAATATGGTAAATGAAATTCATGAAGCATTGCAGAGTCTAAACATTGACCGATATACTCTAATGGGCCACTCCATTTCAGGTATTTACGGACTGGATTATGTGAACAAATATGAAAACGAGGTAAGTGCATTTGTCGGGATCGATAGCAGTGTTCCAACGCAGGGTGGTACGGATGATCTATTTCCATCAGGAACATATAAATTGCTCAAAAAATCAGGTTTCTTCCGAGTGTTAATGAAACTGAGCCCTGACCAATTGGTTGCACCAACTGTAGATGATGAAACAAGAGAACAAATCAGAATCCTTACGCTCAAAAACATGTTTAATCCGAACATCCTAAGTGAAGGCGAACATTTTAGCCCTAATTTTAAAGCTGCTGAAAACTTGACCTTCCCCAAGAATCTTCCTGTTATTTTCTTTTTACAAGCAAATGATACCGAAACGGAAGGATGGATACCACTGCATGAAGAGCAAGTCAAAGATTCTGTACATGGAAAAGTGATAACATTTGAAGGAGGACATTATTTACACCATACCAGATCAAAGGAAATCGTTGAAAACTTCAGAGAATTTATGAAAGAAGTAAAGTGAATGTACTGAGTAAGGTTCCTCCACGATTTTATCCGGCATTTACGGTCAGTAAGACGCCCACCTCAAGTGGAAAAATGAGAGCGAGTCAACTAGGTCTAAGAAACACGACGCCTCCAGGAAACCGCCCAGTCGGAACGGAAATCAACCACTCGTTTTTGCTGAAGAGCCAACTCTATGTAATATGATACCTTAATTTCATTGGCATAGATTTTCAGCAAAGTGAAAAGCGATTTCTCAACTAGAGAAATCGCTTTTTTGCAAAAGATTGTTACCAAAGCTTAAAGCCTTTAGAGCCAGGAGGAGAATTAGAAATAATATCGATAATTGGAATAGTATAAGCAAATAAAATTAATGCTACTAAAATAACAAGCCATACTTTAAAGTTCTCTAAGATAGCTGGAGTAGTACCACCGTTTTCATGTACTTCACCCACTGGGAATTCCTCTTCGCCTTTTGGTGCAAACCATGCTAATTTCACCACAATATAAAGTATGATTAAGATAGCGATGAACAGGATTGTGCCACCAACAGCTTGAGCGATTTGATAAGGAATCCAATCATAGGCTTGTTGAGCACCGCCATACTCAGAATAATCGGATCGACGAGGTGCACCGATCAGACCAGCGATATGCATAGCAGTAGACATAATTATCATACCAGTAGCCCATAAAATAGCTGCAAAATTACCAAGATTGTTTAAAGGTTTAGTCAGTGTGCGACCTGTTAAATGTGGAATTAACCAAAATGCCGCACTGAAATAAGTTAATACGACTGTTGTTGCAATTGTTAAATGGAAATGTCCTGTAACCCAAATGGTATTATGGATTAATTGGTTCATTTGGTAAGAAGCATTGATGATACCGCCTGCGCCACCAGGAATAAATGCTACCATACCGATAAATGGCACGAAGAAACGAGCATCTTTCCATGGTAATTTTTTAAACCAGCCGTAAAGACCTTTCCCACCTAATTCACGACCACGTAATTCAAACATTGCAAACATCGAAAAGGCAGTCATTAAGGATGGTACGATTACGGCAAATGTTAAAACAACTTGTATGAATTTCCATGTACTATCAATACCTGGCTCTGTTAATTGGTGATGGATCCCAACTGGTACAGAGAAAATTAAGAACAGCATAAATGATAGTCTTGCTAAAGAATCAGAGAAAATTTTTCCACCAATAACCTTCGGAATAATGACATACCAAATCATATAAGCTGGTAATAACCAGAAATACACAAGAGCATGACCAAAATACCAGAATAATGTACGGGATAGTGCTATATCAATACGTTCGATAAAGCCTAAAGACCATGGAAGTAGCTGGAATAGAACAGAAGCAGCTACACCTAGAGTTGCTACGAACCACATTAAATTATTGACAACAACCATAAATGACAATAATGGGCTTCGTTGTCCGCTACCTTTGTTTTCTTTACGCCACTGTGCATATCGTAAAATTTGACCTGCGCCGCCAACCCAAGAACCAACAACGACTAATGTAAGGCCTAAATAGAATATCCAGTGAGCTTTCAATGGAGCATAGAACGTATATAAAACAGATGCTTCGTTCAGTAGAACCATTACTGCAGCTGCTGCTGTACCGATAGTCATTAACCAGAAGCCAATCCAGCCCAGACGACGTTGACCTTCTGAAAAAGTCCCTGACGTACGGCTAACACTGGCAATTTGGAAACCAAAAATAAAGAATGTTGTTAAAATAAGACCGAGTAAAACACCATGTACAGTTAAAACTTGATAGTAACCAATGCCTGCTGGTAATGTAAATTGACCAGAACGAACGAAAACTTGTAATAAACCTGCAAGACCCCCTAATAACAATGCGATGAATGCCACGTAAATATGGGCCATTGCTAGCTTCGCATCACGACGATCCACTTTTGCCAAATTATTATTTAGACTCATTTGGATCCACCACCTTTAGCATAGAGTGCATCATCGTATGTCCTGTACCACAGTATTCATTACATACGATTAAAAACTCTCCTACTTTATTTACTTCTGTCACATATTCAGAAATGTAACCAGGTTCAAGCATCATATTAATATTTGTACCTGCAACTTCAAAACCATGCATTACATCCGCACTTGTTGCGATAAATTTCACCTTAGCTCCAAGTGGAACTTCAATTTCTGGAGGATTGTAATTAAATGCTGATGCTAATACAACCACTTCATAATCCCAATCCTTACCTTCTACTTTATGAACACCAGGATTATCGAAGGGTGCAAATTCATTTACTTTCTCATAATCTAGTGTTTTTTTACCATTGTTCGGATGGGAACCTTGATGGAATGCACCGATGCCTAGAATGATAAGGAATACTACTAAAGTAGCAACTCCGAACACAAGCCAATACTTCTCATACTTATGTAAGTGCATATGTCTCTGTCCTTTCTTAGTAGAATCAATTATGCCTCGGCATAATTGCGTCTGGAATCGGCTTTGTGCTTGCACAAAGAACTCCTTTCCGATTCCGTGACATCCGCCGGAGGCTTTAACTTCTTTCAGCGGGCGTTTGGATACTCGCTGAAAAGTAGCTTAAATCCGCATTCATCCACCACTTATAGAGGTGGAGACTCTTGTAACTGACGTTTCACTTTCGTTACAAAGAACATTTGTAACTGACGTTTCACTTTTGCTACAAAAAACAATTGCTGAAAGAAGTTAAAAACGATTGATGAACAAATCGAAGCAGTACACCCAAAGCAAGATAATGATGATTCCTACTCCAAATACCGCATAGAGTGAACCTTTTAAATTTTCATCTGACTTTTTTTTATTTGCCATTTTTGCTCCTCCTACGCTTTTATTGTGTCTTTCTTATTGTCATGATATATAAATAAATTTCTTTTTGATGTGAAAAAAATCACACATCTTAGCGAAAAATGTGAAAAAAATGTGAAGAATTGAGGAGGAAATAAAAAATAGCCACCTCAATAGTCATTGAGATGGCCACTTATTGGCTAGAATTAGAGTAATTTTTATTAAAATCGCTTATTTTTCAAGAAATTTTACTAATTGAAATTTAGACTTGAGCCTAATGGAACATCCTCTGTTAATTAAAGAGAATGAAAAAGAGTGTTCATAAATGTTTGATGTATTAGCATAGGATATATCATTTGGAACAGTTCAATATTCTAGTACTCTATTCTTCTTCAATTGTTAAAAGAACTGTCAGCGGACCAACGTTTGGAATTGTAACAGGGAGTACAAATGCTTTTTCAAAGCCGTATAGCTTTGTGTTGCCAACCATCACTGTTGGCGGTGTGATATCAATTTCTAAGCTTTCTTGTCCTACGGTAGTACATAAATTCCCTGCAATCATATTTCCAAATTCCCCTGTAAAGGATTCCAACATTTCTCCTTCAAGAGGCATACCAAACATCGTATTACCGATGCCACTGAATATTTCAGGAGAGGAATCAATGATTACACGGCCCTTTAAATCTCCTATTAAACCAATTAAAACACCCATTTGCTGTTGTTGAAATGGTTCAGAAATAATACTAGGTGTTTTTACCTCTATATCCATAGGTAAGATCGATTTTAAAGCGTGAATTGTCCCGTTTAAAATAGTTTGAAAGTACTTCGAATTACTCATCATTACCGCATCCTTTTTCCGACTTTTCTACATCTTACCATGTTAAATGGGTAAGATGAAAGTATGTCTTGACGAATTAATGGGAATTTTATATTATATTAATGAGAATGATTTTCAAAATCAATAAATAGACGTTTAAGTCTTTTCGAATACAAATATTTATATTAAAAAGGAGCGGTCAGTGATGACATTCGTATTTATTGGTGCAGCAGTGGTTATCTATATTGGAGTGGGAACACACGTCATGAAACAGACGACTGCACATTTAAAATAAGAGGATATCAATTTTTATACAGGTAGAGCATGGTCCGAGTAACTTTGGATCATGCTTTTTTTGAATAATAGTTATCTTGAATACTTTCATTGTAATAAAAGAAAAGAGTTGTTTGTCTTTTCTGGAATATAATATAAATTAGAATTGTTTTTTTTGTAGAATTAAACAAAACAGTAGATCAATACAATATAGTAAATGATGGATTCGCTTAATCAGGTAATCACTCAGGTTACAGTATCAGCACCCGTAAATAAAAAAATGGATGGACAATCAAGTCACGGAGCCCTCTATAATCAAAGTGCTTATGATCAAGAAAAGGCGACAGCTATTGCCAATGCAATATATGATGTAAATCCAGCGTATATTTTGTATTGTTTGGCTGGTAGTGAGATGGCTAAAATCGCCAAAGAAAAAGGCTTACATGTATATGAGGAAGTTTTTTCGGATCGTAATTACAATGATAATGGTACGTTAGTAAGTAGACTACTATCAAATGCATTGATTAAACAGAAGAAGAGATGCTTGTACATATCAAAGGTATTTTGACATCGAATGAAGTGATGTCAGTACAGCAAAAGAAAATTAAAATTTCCGCGCAAACAATATATATACACGGAGACGTCCCACATGCATTGGATTATGCAAAAAAAAAATTATGAGTTAAGGTGTCAAATGGGATAAATAGAAAAGTAGTATGGATGCCCTAAAATATTTTAAGGCATCCATTTTTTTATTTATGATGAAGTTTATTCTTTTACTTATAAAACAAAGTATCTCTGATTCGAATAACATTATACTTCTCTATCTAATTTGCTTAAGGCGATTAAAGTGTAGTCACTAATTCAACAGCCTCAACAATAATTGGTGTTCCAGCAGATATAGTGCCTGTAACAGTATTAAACGTTAATTCTGTTGCAGAAACTGAATAGGAATTACCTTCCTGAAGCACGCCATTTATATATAAATTATAGTAACCCTTTGTTACGATTGGGAAAGTAGTAGCAGCAGTACCGCTATCATTTAAAAAGGTAGTAGCTGCAACCGTTGTACCATCAGTGATCGTTAAGGGTGTAGCTAAAACATTGAAAAATCTCACCGAAGTACCTGTAACATTTACATTAATATTAATTATAGAAAGTGCCATTTATTTTCACCCCCTTTCAGGTTTGTTTCTTACTTTGTAGAAAAACCTAATGATTCTATGATGATTGGAGTACCTCTATAAATTGTTGTATTATCTGGCCTTAAATTTAACGAGGTTGGAGTTAAGGTGTAAATTCCACCTTCCTGCATTACGGCATTAATATAAAGATTAACGTAGCCATTAGGATTAAAAATCTTAAATTCAGTTGCTGGATTCCCTTCGTCATCCCAAAATTGGCTAGCAGCTAGAGTCGCCCCATTAGTTAAATTAATATCTGATGTAGCAATATAGAAATATCTATATATAGTAGGAATAATATTTCCAGTAGGTTCAATGACTGGGGGAGGGTCTACCGAAGGAATGGTACTAGCTTTTATACGTGGCCAAATAAACCGATCTTCACACCCACATTCACATTCTTGCTCGATTTTTCGGTGATTCCTAAAGTTCACCATATTTTTATCACTCCATTTAATTATTGTTTCTCCCATTTAGCTTTGTGCTTATATTTTTCACTATTATTAGTAGTGCAATCACACATCAAACTTTTTTAAAACTTAATTTTCCTTACCTTAAAATATGAAGAAAATTATTATTTGCTTAGTTGTGCAACCATTTTGGAATAGAAATTAGTAGTTTTTTAGAAAAATAATGATCATAACGTGGGGTTGATTTCCGTTCCGACTGGGCGCTTTGTTGTTGCTGTCGCTACGCTTTCGCACAGATAAAACATTTGCCGCTGACGCTTCGCTTTCGCGCAGAGCAGAGCTTCCTGGGGGCGTCAGATGAGCCGCTTCACTCGCGCTGCTCGCTCCAGGGTCTCATCTGTGACGCTGATCCCCAAGGAGTCGCCCAGTCTCCACTACAATCAACTAATATACACAACATAGGGTTTAACAAACATCATTCCCTATTGATAAGAAGCCAGCATGTAGCTTTGTTTTTTTGATTAAACAGGACTATATGGATGAATATGGCGTCTAAAACCCTGATATATATGCTTTTTTAAGTAAATTAGTGTTATACTTTGTTTGTCGAATAAGGTAGAATACTAAATATGAACAATTATCTTCATTCAGAAAAACTCCCACCTCTGAAGATGGTGAGAGGAATGCGGATGTGGTTCCTTCTCAGTGGGTGTCCAAACACCACTGAAATAGAGGAACTCAGTCTAAGAACGCCACGTCCTGTGGCAACGACTGAGTGACCAACATCGTGTTACTGTCGCTACGTTAGCACTGCGCTTTCGCACAAAAAACATCTGTTGGCCTAAAGCCTCCGGCGGATGTCACGGATTTTTAAAGGAGTGAATTGTGCCCGCACGATTCAAAATCCGGACGCAATACGCCAAGGCGAAATTGATTAAAAATAAAGGGGTTACTGGTTTTATGAAAGATTTTGAACAACAGCTGGAGGCGCTATTAAAGCAAGCCTCGTTACAATACATAATTTATCAGCATAATGGTGATACAGAGCGTATGGATAAGACATCACTTTTTGCACGTAAAATACAGCAAAAAGAATATGTTATTGGCTTTGCTGGCCATTTCTCTGCTGGTAAGTCGAGTATGATTAACGCGCTATCAGGTGAAGATTTACTTGCGGCAAGTCCTATTCCAACGAGTGCCAATATCGTCAAAGTCCATAAATCAGACGAAGATTTTGCGATTGTCCATATGCACAATGAAAAGCCAGTAAAATTTGAAGCAGGCTACGATTTTAAAACAGTTAAAGAGCTTAGTAAAAATGGTGAGCTAGTATCGCAAATTGAAATCGGTCATAGCACATCGACATTACCACTAGGCGTTACTGTTATGGATACGCCAGGTGTCGACTCGACAGATGATGCACACCGTATGTCAACAGAGTCAGCCCTTCATATTGCTGATATCGTATTTTATACAATGGACTACAATCACGTGCAATCAGAATTGAATTTTCAATTTACAAAGCAATTAATGAAATACAATCCAAACGTTTATTTAATCGTTAATATGATTGATAAGCATAATGAAAATGAATTAAGCTTTGAGGAATTTAAAACAACAGTTCACAATTCCTTTGCAGCTTGGGGCGTAGTACCGAAGGGCGTATTTTTCACTTCATTAAGAGAGCCTGAGCACCCTAATAATGATTTTGAGGTCGTAAAGAAAATCGTTATGGATAGTATGAATGATTGGCAGGATCAACTTGTACAGACTGCATCAAATACGCTGCGTTTATTACAAAGTGAGCATGACAATTATTTAACGGAAGAAAGACAAGATCGTTTAGACATCGATGAAGATGTATTAAGTGCCGATGACTGGGCAAACCATAAAGATATTTTAGAGCAGTATAATAAGTTAAATCGTCAAGTTGAATTGTTCTCAGTTGAGGCATGGAATGAAACGTTTGAAGATCAACGTAAAGAACTTCTTGCGAATGCAGCCATTATGCCAGCAGATTTACGCGATAAATTACGTCTGTATTTAGAAAGTCAGCAGGATGGTTTCAAGGTAGGTGGCCTGTTTACCGCTAAGAAAAAAACAGAGGAAGAGCGTAACCGCCGCAAAGAGGATGTCTATAGCGCCTATCAAAATGTTGTGCATGCACAGATTACAGGACATTTAAAAGGGCTAATGAAAAAGGTGTTAAAGGATGTAGGTGCATTAAATGAAGAACGTGCTACAGCTATTGATGAATACGCCTTTGAATTACCATTCTCACTTATTGAGCAGCAAGTACAAGTTGGTGCACTTTTAACGGGAGATGCTGTGTTGAATTTTGCCAACCGTGTGGCAGAGGCGACTAAACGTTACTATATCCAAGAAACAGATAATTGGAAGGATGCACAAGCAACAACTTTAGAAGCGGTAGCTACTGAAACAGCTGCTCCATCTAAATTAAAAATGGCAGGGATGCAAGCGAAAGTGGATGCCATTCATGCAGTGCTTGAAATCGAGGGCTATCAGCAATATAGTGCAAGTATAATGCACCAGGCAAGTAATGAAATACGTAAAATAGCCAATCAACAGCTGACAAATTGGGATCATGCCTTTAAGCAAGATTTAGCAGATATTCGATTGTTTGATGAATCGATGTTAAAGCCAAAAGAGGAAGCGAACCTACAGGAAGAAACACAGCAAGCAGTTAGTGCTACAAGTCTTCCTATTGAAGGTGTAGTGAAGCGTGCACTTCATACGGCAACTGCTGTAAAAGATGTACAAGGCTTTGCGGAAGTAGCAACTTACTTAGAAAATAAAGTAGAACGATTACAGAAAAAGGACTTCACAATCGCGCTTTTCGGTGCATTTAGTGCAGGAAAATCCTCGTTCTCTAATGCGTTAATGGGTGCCAAAGTTTTACCTGTATCACCAAACCCTACAACAGCGGCTATTAATAAAATTCGTCCTGTGACACCAGAGCATCCGCATGAAACAGCAGATGTACTGTTAAAAACAGCTGACCAAATGCTAGAGGATATTCAAGCTTCATACGCAGCAGTTGGTTTATCAGTGTCTTCTTTAGAGGAAGCATTAAGTCGTGCAGATGAGGGACTTGCGGTACAGCTTTCGGACGAACGCCTAAATGTGCATAAATCATTTATTCGTGCATATAAAGAAGGATTCCCAACATTTAAGTTTGAGCTTGGAAAAGTATTACGAGTTAACCGTGAAGAATTCGAAAAATTTGTTGCGCAGGAAAATAAATCATGCTTTGTTGATAATATTGATTTCTATTATGATAGTCCGTTAACACGTATGGGTGTGACACTTGTTGACACACCAGGAGCAGATTCTATTAATGCGCGTCATACAGGCGTTGCATTTGAATATATTCGTAATGCTGATGCAATCTTGTTTATTACTTATTATAATCATGCTTTTGCTAAAGCTGACCGTGAGTTTTTAATCCAGCTAGGGCGTGTGAAGGATGCTTTCGAACTTGATAAGATGTTCTTTATCGTCAATGCGATTGATTTAGCGACAACAGAAGAAGAACAGGAAGATGTAAAAGGCTATGTACGTTCAGAATTACAACGCTTTGGCATTCGCTTCCCTCGACTTTACGGTGTGTCGAGCTTATTGGCTTTAAAGGAAAAAGTAGAGGGTGCTGATTTAACATCAGGTATGCCACCTTTCGAAGATGCCTTCCACACATTCTTAAATGATGAATTAAGTGCATTGGCTGTCCAAGCACTTGCAGAGGAAGTCGATAAAACGGAGCAACGTTTAGGTGACTTAATTGCGCAGACAGAAGATAACTTAAAGCGTAAGGATGAGCGTTTAGAGGAATTAACAACTCTTGAACAGCATATAAAATCGAAGTTTAATACGCTTAATACAAGTATGTTAGAAAGTGAAACGAAGCAAGAGCTTGATGAATTACTGTATTATGTTCTTCAGCGTGTGTATTATCGTTATCCAGAGTTCTTTAAGGAAGGCTACAATCCGTCAACATTTGCAGCAATGCCGGCTCAACAAGCATTAGAGCATGCTTTAAAAGAAGTAATGCAAGGTTTACGCTTTGACTTTACACAAGAAATGCGTGTAACAAACTTCCGTTTATCACAGTTTATTAGTAAGAAGATGCAAATGCGCTTTAAAGATGAAGTACGTGAGCTTAAAGAATTAAACCGTAGCTTCTCGTTCTTAGCATTTGAATCTTCTGAGCCAGATTTACTTGATTTTGAAGGACCATTTACAGATATCGCGAAATATTCAGGTGTTAAATCTCATTTCCGTAATCAGAAAGCATTCTTTGAGAAGAATGAAAAAGTGAAGCTAAGTGAGGCGCTTGAGGTATTAACAAAACCAGATGCCCAAAATTATTTAGATTCACAGAAAGTATCTCTCATGGCATGGGCTATTACCTATATAGCTGAGGAAGCGGAAAAATTACGTTTGCATATTTTCCATCAGGCACTTGAACAAATTGCAACAGAAAGACTTGCACTTCAGGAAGAAAGTCGTTTAGCTTCTTGGAAAGCTATTTACGCTCAATTACAATACGCATGAGGTGATTCATTTGGGAAAAGTATTCAAATCAGTTGAGGAAATTCAGTTAGATGGAGTCCGTTTCTTAGATGCCCGCTTTGATTTACAAAACAAAGAGGCAGGCAATAAAGTATTTGAAGAGGGGCATGCACCAGGAGCGATTTATATCGATCTAGAGCAGGATCTATCAGATATGGGGTCTAGCCATGGTCGTCATCCTATGCCAAATAAGGAAAAGCTATCGGCAGTATTTCAAGGGTTAGGATTAAGCTATGAGGATCAAATTATCATTTACGATCAAGGGGCTGCGCCATTTGCACCACGTGCTTGGTGGATGCTGACATATGCGGGCTTTCCAAATGTAGTGATTGTGAATGGTGGTGCACCTGCTCTCGAGGAAAAAATATCTTTCACAAAAGACATTATAAAATATCCACCGACTACGATTGAATTTGTTTGGCGAGATGAACTATATGCTCCACGTGAAGCAGTTAAAGCCATTGTAGATGGAGAAGTCAATGCGACATTGCTAGATGCACGTGCCGCAGCTCGCTACCGTGGTGACATGGAGCCTCTTGATATGGTAGCTGGACATATTCCAACAGCGAAAAACTTTGACTGGGAGCAATTAAAGTCAGGTGGTCATCTACAAGCCAATGATGAGTTACGCAATAAGGTTGCTCAAGACGAGCACGTTGTTGTGTATTGTGGCAGCGGTGTTACAGCATCACCATTGTATGCAGTGCTAGCAGATGAAGGTTATGAAAATATTCAACTGTATGTAGGCAGCTTTAGTGACTGGATTACAGAATATGATGTAGAAAAAGGAACGAATGAATAAATGATTGAGGAAGAAACGCTCACTTTGGTGGGCGTTTTTTAGTTTTTATTGGAGTGAGAAGGGTAGCATTGTTGAAGCGACGGAAAGCATGGTCAGAACGACGGATAAAGCAGCCAAAGCAACGGATAGAGCATTCAGAACGACGGATAGAATAGTCGAAGCGACAGAAAGTATGGTCAGAGCAATGGATAAAACAGCCAAAGCGACGGATAGAATGATTAGAGTGAAGAATTATGAAACAATATATGTGGATTGTGTGCTCTCCGTTATACAGCAAGCTGGACTTTTCTAATGAATATAGAATACGATGCAATGGTCTCTCTACTAATAGTAGGAGCTATTTTAATAGTAATCTTAAATTTTCATTTATTTTCCATTTTATCATTAGACAAAGGATATTATATCAACGGTCCGAGTTGTGATGTATTCATAAAATGACTGGTTATTCATTTTATGCTACACTCTTTTTACAAAGGGGGGAAAAGGATGTTTAAACGAGAGAAAAGTATAGAGATTCAACAAAATCGTGATGTGCAATGTGCGCACGGTAAAGTGGCAGTTCAGGGGATAGGAATGAGTGTTTATAGTTTTTTTGTGGATGGATTACTAATTGATACAGGCTCATACTCACTTTCACAGGAGTTCCAATCCTTTTTTAACGAAATACAGATTGAACAATTGGCGCTCACTCATTCTCATGAGGATCATTCAGGAAATGCAGCATGGATTCAGCAACATAAGGATGTACCTATCTATATTCATCGTGATTCGGTAAGTCTTTGTGCAAAGGATGGAGAGTATCCTTTTTATCGACAGGCATTATGGGGTGAACGACCAGCGTTTAATGCTCAACCATTTGGCGATACATTGCAAACGAAATCAGCTACATGGGACGTTATCGAAACACCAGGGCATACGACAGATCATGTATCATTTTACAATCGAGAAACAGGTGCTATGTTTACAGGTGATTTGTATATACAGACGAAAACTAAGGTTGTCCTTGATGAAGAAAATATCGTACATACCTTGGCGTCTTTGAAGAAAATATTAAATTATGATTTCGAAGTCGTTTATTGCTGTCATGCGGGCTTTATAGCGGATGGTCGAGTGAAAATACAAGAAAAAATTGCTTATTTAGAAGAAATGGAGAGCAATATAAGGCAATTATTTGATAAAGGTTATTCGGTAGAAGAAATGACAAAATCAATCTTTTCTCGTGATTACCCGATTACAAAAGTATCAGGAGAACAGTGGTCTTCCAAGCATATTATCACTGCTTTTATAAATCAATTTATGCAAGAGTCCTTTAAATAAGGGCTCTTTTTTTGCTTTGAAATCGAGGAATGCAGAAAGTAAAAAAAGAATACTTGAAGAAGCATAATAAAAAACTTTGTGAAAAAATGTGAAGAAAATGTGACGGAAGCAGATGGAATAATGGATACGCTTACATTCGTTTGTGAAAAATTTCTCATTTACACAAGAAAAATACTATGTGAAAAGTTGAGCAGGCTTAAAGGCGGTATTTGTACATTTTTTCTAAAGCAAATTGATGTTAATGTTTTATTGAAATAATTGATTGTGAAGTTAATAACACAACGAAGTAGTGATTTAAAAGATAATAAATGGCGCTGTTTTGTAGAAAATTTAAAATTGCCAGAAAATTCGTTGACTTCACTTTCACAAAGTATTATGATTCTGGAATATATAATAAATCAAAGGAAAAGGATGGGATTGAATGGATATTATGAAAAAGGCTTTAGAAATGCACGAGTATTATAGCGGGAAATTAGAGGTGATTTCTAAAGTACCTGTGCAAGATTCATATGATTTAAGTCTCGCGTATTCTCCAGGGGTAGCTGCGCCTTGTGTAGAGATTGAAAGAAATCCATCACTTGTTTACGATTATACAATGAAAGGAAATATGGTAGCGGTTGTTTCGGATGGTACTGCGGTATTAGGATTGGGGGATATTGGTCCGAAGGCGGCATTACCGGTAATGGAGGGGAAGGCCATTTTATTAAAGCGCTTTGCCAATGTGGATGCTTTTCCTATTTGTTTAGATACGAAGAATACGGATGAAATCGTCAACATTGTGAAGGCGCTTGCTCCTACTTTTGGTGCTGTAAATTTAGAAGATATTTCAGCGCCAAGATGCTTTGAAATTGAAGATCGTCTGCGCCAAGAATGTGATATTCCTGTATTCCATGATGATCAGCATGGAACGGCGATTGTAGTAGGTGCAGGGATGATTAATGCCAATCGTATTGTGAAAAAAGATGTGGCAACGATGAAGGTCGTAATTAATGGTGCAGGAGCAGCCGGTATTGCTATTTTGCGTATTCTTGTGCAGATGGGCTATAAAAATATTTATATGTGCGATACAAAAGGTCTCATCTATGAAGGTCGCGCTGAAGGTATGAATCCAATTAAAGAAACAGTGGCCCATTTAACAAATCCAAAAAAATTGCATGGAACATTGGACGATGCCATTAAAGGTGCTGACGTCTTTATCGGCGTATCGGTTGCCAATTTATTAACAGAAGCACATATTGCTTCAATGAATGAGGATCCGGTCGTGTTTGCACTAGCAAATCCAAATCCTGAAATTACGTATGAAAATGCCAAAGCATGGGGTGTACGTATTATGGGGACAGGACGCTCCGATTATCCAAATCAAATTAACAATGTGCTTGCTTTCCCTGGTATTTTCCGTGGAGCATTGGATGTTCGAGCAACAGATATTAATGAGGCGATGAAAATAGCCGCAGTGGAAGCAATAGCCGCTCTAGTAAGTGATGAGGAATTAATGGAGGAATATATTGTACCTAAATCATTAGATGAGCGAGTTGTTGAAATTGTTTCGCAAGCTGTAAGTGGTGCAGCTGTTGAGTCAGGTGTGTCGGAGTTGTTCCAACAAAATACAGTCCTTTCAGTTTAAAATGAAAAATCGACCATACAGTGAATCTAAAAAAATCTCCCACTCTCAAAGAGAGGGGAGATTTTTTACATCATAAAAATACCCAAAACGACAAAGAGAACAATAATCAAAATAATGATTAAGATAAAGAAAATAATGCTTGGAATTAAGATTGTAAAGAAGGCCATCCAATTGGATATTTGATGTGCCTCTGCAACAACCCCTATAGTAATGACGATTGACCAAATACCAATCACAAGTGTTACTAAAATGGCTAGCCAAAAAATCCAAGGCATCGATCCAGCGAAGTCAGGGTCCATTAAAGACTCAGGTGATATAAATAACCAAATTAAATAAAAAGGAATAAGTACTATAAATGGAATAGCAGTTAAACTTAGCCCTTTAAATAAGTGAGAGTACGTACCTGTTCCTTTAAAAAGTTTACCGAACAGCCAAGCAATTAGTGCAACAAAAGCCGTACCGACTATGCCTGCAATCGGTGATAGAATAACACAAATTAGTACGATAAGCCAAGGAGACCAGTCTATATAAGATATCTTATCAATAAGGTCTGAAAGTGTAACACCAATATAACCAATTGACAAAAGAAGAATCGCAAAGCCTATTGATTTTTCTTCTATCATGTAACGGGTTGTTTGCTTTGGATGCAACCAAATAGACAAAAATGGATTAACCTTTAGCCTTTCTCGTGGTGTTTCATTAAAGTTATCCATCAAATTACCTCCTAAATAATAGTATAAATGCGTTAAGCGTATAATTAGTATACGAGTGATCCAATGAAAAGTTTCAAAAGAAGGTTCTAAGTCAAATGTTGGGGTGCACAAATCTTTCAGCACGTTAACCCAGATGAACCCCGATTTCTTTATACTTTAAATTTAATAAGATTTTTG